>NZ_QUHG01000002.1:375948-463061 GCF_003479505.1 Roseburia sp. AF15-21
ATCCTCCAGAGCCGCCCCCTTTCCCAAGACTGGGAAAGGGCGTGGGGTTTGGGTTGAACTTTCTTATTAAAATATCGGAGGTATGAACGATGAAACGACCCCTTGCTTATATCACCGCTGCATGGCTCGGCGGCGATAGCGAAAACGCAGAACTGGCGGCGCAGTATTGCCGCACCGTGTATGAGGCAGGCTTTTCTCCTATTTGCCCGCCCCTGTACTTGTCCCTGTTTCTCAACGATGCTGTTCCCGAGGAGCATAAAAGCGGCATCGACATGAGCCGTGACCTGCTCCGCCGTTCTCATGTGCTGGTTGTCTGCGGGCACAGTATGACCGAAGCCATGAAAAATGATATTGCCGTGGCCCAGCGGCTGGGAATTACGGCAACCACCCTTGAGGGTATCCTGACCGTCAAGGGACAGGGCCGCCGCTGATGGCGACCCTGTTTGAAGCCTACGTTACCAACGCCGGGAAGTACAGCGAAGGCCAGCTTGTGGGTGAAACACTGAAATTTCCCACAACCGCCCAGGATGTGGAGGCTCTCTTGAAACGGATCGGCGTGGATGGCGTCCGCTATCAGGAAATTTTTATTACCTCTTTCGATGGGGATGTGCTGGGGCTCTATGACCATTTGAGCGAGTATGAAAATCTGGACGAGCTTAATCATCTGGCCTGCCTGCTTTCCGAGCTTACCTCATCGGAGCTGGAAACACTGGAGGCCGTCCTCGACAGTGGCGATCACTGTTCTTCGGTGCGGGACATCATCAATCTGACACAAAATCTGGACTGTTACGGCTTTTACCCCGGCGTATCCGATGAGGAAACGCTGGGGCGTATTTATGTGGACGATCTGGAAATGTTGGATGTGCCGGATCAGGTAAAACCGTATTTCGATTATGAGGCGTATGGCCGGGATGCTTGCATCCACGAAAACGGCCATTTTGCTCCGGGCGGCTATGTTGTCAAAGAAAGCGATCATTTCGTGGAAGTGTATCACAGCTTGCAGGATATTCCCAAGGAACATAAGGTGTTCTCTTTCCCGAAGTTCTCGATTCGGGAGCAGATGGCGGCTTATCAGAAAATCATAGACGGTTCTTCTTTGGAGGGCTACCGTCAAATGCAGAAAAAAGACCGTGGGGATCGGTGATGGCACTTCGAGACAAATTGTCCCAAGGAAGGAGGCGGTGTAACTGATTGATGAAGATATTTCCCGGCGCACGATAGCCATATCTGTAAAAACGACCAAGCTGACGGCGCGGGGACTGGCGTATGTGCTGGGCATGGTGGGTCGGAAGATCCGCAAGGCATACCGTGGGCGGCAAGTACCACATGGCAAACAAAGTGTGCGAAAGCTCATGGCCCACGGCACAGCCACAAACAGCATTGAGCTATCCGGGGATGCCAAGTCCTTTGACCGCGTGGCCCGGAAATGGAATGTGGACTATGCGTTCTATAAAACCGGATCGGACAAATACCTGCTGTTTTTCAAGGCTGGACAGGCAGACGCAATGACCGCCTGCTTTTCTGAGTATTCCCGGAAGGTGTTAAGCAAAGCAAAATCGAACCGTGTTCCCATCCGGGAACAACTGAAACAGGCGGCAGATCAGCTTTCCAAAGAAAAGCCGAAACAAAAAGAACGTGCAAAGGAGGTGGCCCATGAGGACAGATAAGATCAGAAAATATCTCATTCCGAACATTCCCTATCTGTTCATCCTGTGGGCGTTCCTCAAGCTGGGGACAGCCTACCGGCTGGCGGCGGGTAACGATTTTGCACATAAGCTCATCGGGCTGGGCCAGACGATTGGCCCGGCCTTTGCTGACTTTGCACCCGGTCTTGTTCCGCTGGATTGGCTTGTCGGTATTGTAGGCGCAGTTGGTTTCCGGCTGCTGATCTATTTCAAAAGCAAGAACGCTAAGAAGTTTCGGCGGGATGCAGAATACGGCAGCGCCCGGTGGGGAACGGAAAAAGACATCAAACCGTTTGTCGATCCGAAGTTTGAAAACAACGTGATTTTGACCGGGACGGAGTTTCTCACGATGAACACCCGCCCTAAAATCCCGGCAAATGCCCGAAACCTGAATTGCTGTATTATCGGCTCATCCGGCTCCGGCAAAACCCGCTTTTGGCTCACGCCCCAGCTTTTACAGGCTCATTCCTCTTATGTGGTGGTCGATCCCAAAGGCGGTGTGCTGGGACAGGTCGGAGCTTTCCTGCAAAAACGCGGGTACAAAATCAAGGTATTCAACAGCATAGATTTTTCAAAATCCATGCACTATAACCCGCTGGCGTATATCCGCAACGAGGCCGATATTCTGAAATTCGTGGATGCTCTGATTTCCAACACCAAGGGCGAAGGCAAGGAAGGCGATCCATTCTGGACAAAATCGGAAACGCTTTTGTACTGCGCCCTGATTGCCTACATCATTTTCGAGGGGCCTGCCGAGGATCGGAACATGAATACCCTTGTGGATATGATTTCCGGCATGGAGGTCAAGGAGGATGACGAGGACTTTATGAACGCGGTGGACTATATGTTTGCCGGACTTGAAAAGCGCAAGCCGGATTGCTTCGCGGTCAAACAGTATAAAAAGTACAAATTGGCCAGCGGCAAGACGGCAAAAAGCATTTTGATTTCCTGCGGTGCGCGGCTGGCTCCCTTTGACATCCCGCAGCTTCGTGAAGTCATGGCCTATGACGAATTGGAGCTTGACCGCATCGGAGATCGGAAAACGGCGGTATTCTTCATCATTTCCGATACCACGCAGACTTACAACTTTTTAGTGGCGCTGGCATTTTCGCAGATGTTCAACCTCCTGTGTGAACGGGCGGACAATGTTCACGGTGGCCGCCTGCCGCACCATGTACGGGTGCTGTGGGACGAAGCAGCCAACACGGGACAGGTGCCCCAGCTTGAAAAGCTGGTCGCGGTTATCCGCTCCCGCGAGGTGAGTCTTTGCCTGCTATATCAGCAGTTGGCACAGTGCAAGGCCATTTACGATAAACACGCCGAGACAATCCTCGGCAACATGGATAGCGTGGTGTTCCTCGGTGGCCGCGAAGCCAGCACCATCAAGGAAATATCCGAAAACTGGCTGGGAAAAGCCACAATCAGTATGCAGACTGACAGCCGCTCCCGTGGTCAGTCGGAAAGCTACAGTCAAAATACCCAGCGACTGGGCCGGGAACTGATGACCCCAGCCGAACTTGCAACCATGCCGGGAGATAAATGTATTTTGCAGCTTCGGGGCCTGCCCCCGTTCTTCTCTCCCAAGTATGATCTGAAACGGCATCCGAACTACCGTTATACGGCGGAGGCCGATAAACAGAAAAACGCTTTTGACCTCGACAGGCTCATTAACCGCCGCAGGCGGCCCGGTCTGAACGAGGCGTGTACGATGTATGAGGTGACTGTGCCGGACGATGCGCTCACAGAAGAGGACGAGGACATCCTCAACTATGATGACATCGACGATCCAGACGCCTTTGCATAAACGCTTCGAGACAAAGTGTCCCGAAGTTTGTAACCTGCCGCCTGCAAGGGCGGCTTTTTTGTTACCGGGAAAATCCCGGAGAAATGGAGGCTTATATGGCATTTTTCTCATCTGCAATCGACACTTTACAGACCCTCGTTATTGCTCTCGGTGCTGGCCTTGGCGTGTGGGGCGTGGTTAATCTGCTGGAGGGCTACGGCTCGGATAACCCGGGCTCCAAGTCCCAGGGCATGAAGCAGCTCATGGCGGGCGGCGGCATCATCGTCATTGGCACAACACTGATCCCTCTGCTGTCTGGCCTGTTTTAAGGTAGGCGCTTATGGATTTTCTCACCGACTGGCTCACAAACTGGCTCAAAGAGCTTCTGATTGGCGGGATCATGGGGAACCTCGAAGGTCTTTTTGATACCGTCAATACCCAAGTCGGAGAGATTGCGGCACAGGTAGGGACTACCCCGGCGGCGTGGCACGCCGGGGTTTTCTCCCTGATCCGACAGCTTTCCGAAACGGTGATCCTGCCGATTGCCGGAATGGTGCTGACCTTTGTTGCCACTTATGAGCTCATACAGATGCTTTTGGAAAAGAACAATATGCACGAGGTTGACGTTGCGAACCTCTATAAATGGATGTTCAAAACAGCCTGTGCAATCCTGATCCTGTCAAACACATTCAATATCGTCATGGCCGTGTTCGATGTCTCGCAGAGCGTCATCGCGCAGGCAGGCGGGCTCATTCAAGGCTCTACCGATGTTTCGGCGGATATGCTTGCCGAACTGGAAACCTCGCTGGAGGCGATGGACTTGGGGCCGCTTTTGGGGCTGTGGCTGCAGTCTGCGCTCATTGGCTTCACGATGAAGGCGATGGGGATTATCATTTTCGTTTTGGTGTATGGCAGGATGCTGGAAATCTATCTGCTGACCAGTCTGGCCCCCATCCCCGTTGCTACGCTTTCCAACCGGGAGCTTGGTGGCACCGGGCAAAACTACATCAAGTCCCTGTTTGCCGTGGGCTTTCAAGGGCTGCTGATTCTTGTATGTGTTGCAATTTACGCGGTGCTCATTCAAGGCATCGCAACAAGCGGCGATCCCATCGGGGCGATTTGGGGAACTGTGGGCTACACGGTTCTGCTTTGCTTCATGCTCTTTAAGACCGGGAGCATTGCCCAGCGTATCTTTGGCGCTCATTAACAGGAGGTGGTGCTTATGCCGAGAAGATACGGGGCAGACGGAACGCGCTTATGGAATGGAAAAACGCCGGAGGAGTTTACTGAGGCAGACGCTTACCGCTTTATGGCGGAAACAGAGGCCGTCCTGCAAAGAAAAGAGTTGATGGACGACCCCGCCCAGCCTGCTCCGGCAAGCGGAAAGGAGGAATTTTATCTGAGTAAGAAAGACGATGTATTGCTGACCCCGGAGCAGATTGCTGCGGAGGAACGGCGCTGGCTGTTTGATGCTCCCATCGCGGAGCTTGCAGAAGTCAAGGGCGTTAGCATTGATGAGGCAGTAAAAATGCGGACAGATGCTGTCTTGCAGGAGGCGGTTGTTCCGATCACGGTATCTGTCCGCCCGATTGAGCCGCAGGGAAAACTGATCGGCTTCGCCAGCGTCAATTTTGGCGGTGTGGTCATCGACGATTTTAAGGTTGTGGACGGGAAAAACGGGATTTTCCTCGGCGCTCCCTCTAAACCTGATCCTGCCAGCCGGACGGGATACCGGGCTACGGTTCGGATTCCTGACCGAGCCACACAGGAACGGATCAATGCGGCTGGTGTGGAGGCGTATCATGCGGCGGTGGAACAGCTTGTTGCACGGGCCCAGGCGGTACGGCCTGCCCCGATCAAGGAGCAGATGGCCGAGGCCGCGAAACAAGCTGGAAAAGAAAATGCCGCCCGGCCTGCACCTGCCAAAGCAAAGGAGGCCCGCAATGACCGATAGCCGCACTTTGGGACAAAGTGTCCCGAAGGAGGGCTTGTTTCTCATGGACGGCATCGAGGGCCTGCGTTCTTTGCCAAAACATAGCGTGGATATGCTGCTGACTGATCCGCCCTACGGCACAACCCGGAATTATTGGGATGTGCCCCTGCCGCTCCCGGAGCTGTGGGAGGCGGTGAAATGGGCGGTCAAGCCGAATGGCGCAGTGCTGTTTTTCGCACAGTGCCCCTTTGACAAGGTGCTGGGCGCATCCAACCTCGCCATGCTCCGCTATGAGTGGATTTGGTACAAAGAGCGCGGAACGGGCTTTCTCAATGCAAACCGGGCTCCACTGAAGAAGTCCGAGAACATCTTGGTGTTTTACCAAAAGTCCCCGGTCTACAATCCACAGTTTACTTACGGCAAGCCATATACCCGTGTTCATTCCCGAAGTGGTACAAGCTCCAACTATGGGAAATTTGAACGGCAGGGCTCAGAGTCCAACGATGGTCGCCGCTATCCCGGAAATGTGCTTTTTGTGCCTACGGTGTCCGGCGGCATCCATCCCACACAGAAGCCCGTGGAGCTTTGTGAGTATCTGATCCGCACCTATACCCGCCCCGGCGAATTGGTCGCGGACATTTGCGCGGGCTCCGGCACAACCGCGATTGCAGCTATCAACACAGAACGTCGCTTTGTATGCTTTGAAACGGCCCCGGCCTTTTATGCCGCAGCCAGTGAGCGTATTCGTGCGGCGCAGGCAGTAAAAAGTTCTGGCGAGAAAGGAGTGTAATTATCCAGCAGTATTCTATCATTTACGCCGATCCCCCTTGGCGCTACTCGGCTAAGAAAGTACAGGGCGCGGCGGAAAACCATTATCCCACTATGAGCATTGAGGAGTTATGTGCGTTGCCTGTGGCTGATCTTGCAGCCCCGGACAGCGCACTCTTTTTATGGGCCACTTTCCCGCAGCTCCCGGAGGCGCTCCGGCTGATCGAGGCTTGGGGCTTCAACTATAAATCCGTTGCTTTTGTCTGGCTGAAAAAGAACAAGAAGGCGGATAGCTGGTTTTACGGCCTTGGCTTCTGGACAAGGGGCAACGCGGAAATCTGCCTGCTGGCAACCAAGGGACATCCAAAGCGGCAGGCTGCCAACATTCATCAATTCATCATTTCCCCGATTGAAGCCCATAGCAAAAAGCCGGACGAGGCCCGCGCCAAAATCATTTCCCTGATGGGCGATCTGCCCCGCGTGGAGCTCTTTGCCAGGCAGACCCCGCCCGGCTGGGCTGTATGGGGAAATGAAGTAACACCAACCATCCCGGACTTTGGGACACATTGTCCCGAAGTACAGAAAGGAGTGTGATCTATGCCCTATGTAAACGTACCAAACGATTTATCCAAAATCAAAACAAAGATGGCTTTCAACCTCACCAAACGCCAGCTTGTCTGCTTCGGCAGCGCGGGCGCGGTGGGGATTCCGGCCTATTTGCTGACCCGTGGCACCCTCGGCAATACCGGGGCGATGTTTCTCATGCTGGGAATTATGCTCCCGGCGTTCCTGCTGGCGATGTATGAAAAGGACGGCTTGCCCTTTGAAAAGGTTGTGCGAAACATCATCCGGGCCAAGTTTCTAAGGCCGGGGATCAGGGCCTACCGAACCGAAAACATTTATGCGCCCTTTGCCGGGCCGGGCGCTGGAAAGGAGGATGTGATTGAAAAACACAAAGAAGAAAAACGGAGCCGCCGCCAAGGGTAAAGGCCGGGCGACCCTGTCTGCTCAGCAGACAATCCCGTATCTGTCCATGCACCCGGACGGTGTGTGCAAGCTCCCGGGCGGGCTCTATACAAAAACCGTGGAATATGAGGACATCAATTACTCCGTGGCATCCACCGAGGATCAGACCGCCATATTCAGCGGATGGAGCTCATTCCTCAACTACTTTGACAGTTCGCTGCCGTTCCAGCTTTCCTTTATCAACCGCCGTTCTCATTCCCGCAGCCGCTATCAGGTCAATATCCCGAAAGCGGATGACAACTATAACAGCGTCCGGGACGAGTTTACCGGGATGCTGAAAAATCAGATTGCCAAAAGCAATAACGGCATTGAACGCTCAAAATACATCACCTTTGGCATACCCGCCGAGGGGATTGCGGAGGCACGGCCCCGTCTGGAGCGTGTGGAGGCCGATGTCATGGGAAACTTTAAGCGGCTGGGCGTTCCCTCGGAGCCTATGGACGGGCGGGCCCGCCTTGCGCTGCTTCATAGCCAGATGCATCCGGGGAGCCGCGAGGCGTTCCGCTTTTCGTGGAAAGACATCCCGCAGACCGGGCTCGGCACAAAAGACTTTATTGCCCCGGACAGTCTCGACTTCCGCCAGTCCCGAACATTCCGTATCGGCCAGTATTGGGGCGCGATGTCCTACTTGCAGATTATGGCATCAGAGCTTTCGGATAAGCTGCTGGCGGAAATCTTGGAGCTGGATGCAGAAATGACTGTGACCATGCACATTCAGACCGTGGATCAGCTCAAGGCAATCAAGACCATCAAGGGGAAAATCTCGGACATCGGAAAAATGAAAGTAGAGGAACAGAGAAAGGCTGTGCGCTCCGGCTATGACCCGGATATTCTTCCCCCTGACCTGATCACATTCAGCAAGGACGCAGCGGAGCTTTTGGCTGATTTGCAATCCCGCAATGAGCGAATGTTTCTGCTGACCTTTACGGTGGTAAACCTTGCCCCTACTCGCCAGCGGCTGGAAAACGATGTGTTTACCGTGGGCGGCATCGCGCAGAAATACAACTGCGCTCTGCGCCGTCTGGACTGGCAACAGGAACAGGGATTTGTTTCTTCGCTGGCCCTTGGTTACAACGAGGTAGAAATCCAGCGCGGTATGACAACCAGCTCCACAGCCATCTTTATCCCCTTTATGACAAGGGAGCTCCGCATGGCGGGGCAGGCCCTCTACTATGGCATGAACGCACTTTCTCACAATGTCATCATGGCTGACCGCAAAAAGCTGAAGTCGGCAAACGGGATGTATTTGGGTTCTACGGGCTCCGGCAAGAGCTTTGCTGCAAAGCGTGAGCTCTTGAATGTGTTTCTCACCATCCCGCAGGATCGGATCATCGTGGTTGACCCGATGGGCGAATACGCTCCGCTGGTGCGAAGGCTGGGCGGCCAGGTGATCGAGATTGCCCCGGACAGCCCGCACCACCTCAATCCGATGGATGTGGAGCTCAATATGGCCGCCGGAGAAAGCCCGCTTTCCATGAAGGCGGATTTTCTTTTGTCCCTGTGCGAGCTGGTGGTCGGCGGCAAGGAAGGCTTGCAGCCCATTGAAAAGACGGTCATTGACCGCTGTGTGCGTTTGGTGTACCGGGAACAGGCGCTCGGACTGGAAACTGCAAAAACACCGCTGTTACAGGATTTGTACGAAGAGCTCTTACGCCAGCCGGAGCCCGAAGCCCGGCGCGTGGCAACTGCCTTAGAGCTTTATTGCACAGGCTCCCTCAATCTCTTTAACCATCCTACCAACGTCAAGACGGACAGCCGTGTGGTGTGCATCGTTCTGAAAAACATGGGCGAAAACCTTAGAAAGATTGCAATGCACATCACAAATGAGTTTGTTTCGCAGGCGGTGGATCAGAACTTCCACGAGGGTGCGGCGACTTGGTGCTACTTTGACGAGTTTCATATCCTGCTCCGCGATCCGCTGACAGCCAGCTACTTTGTGGCAGTCTGGAAAATGCTGCGTAAAAAAGGATGTGTGCCGTCTGCTTTGACGCAGAACGTCAAAGACCTTTTGGCCAGCCGGGAAATCGAGAACATTCTGGACAACACGGATTTTATGATTCTGCTTTCGCAGGCGCAGAGTGACCGTACCATTCTGGCAAAACAGCTCGGTATTTCCGAGCATCAGCTTTCCTATATCACACACAGCAATTCCGGCGAGGGGCTGTTGTTCTATGGAAATGTAACCATTCCGTTTGTGGATCGGTTCCCTCGCGGAGAAATCTATGACCTGCTGACTACCCGCCCGGAGGATATGAAGAATGAAACGAAAAACGAATAAGACCAAGGAGGAGGCTTGGTCGCAGACCGCCCACGCCCCTGACGGGGAACAGCCCGGGCCGGAGGCTTCCGACACTTCGGGACAAAGTGTCCCGAAGTCCAAGTTCCGCAAAAAGAGCCAGCAGGAACAGGCTGCGGCGGCAAAGCTCCACATGGAGTCCCAAGGCGAAAAACTGGAACAGGCCCGGGAGAAGCTGGCAAAGCAAAAGCCGCCGAAAAAGCCCGGCCCGGTAAAACGCATAGGCCGTGTTGCCAGCGGTTCCGTTCACAGCTTCGTGCATGGCAAGATTTTTGAAGTGGAACAGGAAAATGTCGGCACGGAAGGCGCACACCGTTCTGAGCTTGTGGGAGAAACCGCGCTGCGGCACGGCTCCCGCTTTGTGCGCCGTAAAGTCCGGGAACATCCGGCAAAAGTGGTACGCAAGGCCGAGGCCCGCTATACCAAATACACGGCGGACTACCATTTTCACACCGCCGCACAGGAGCACCCGGAGCTGACGAAAAATGCCCTTACCCGCTACTGGCAAAAGCAACGGCTTCGCAGGCAATACCGCAAGCAGGCAAAGGAGGCTGCAAAGCAGGGCGCGGCTGCGGCTGGGAAAACTGCCACAGCCACAGAACGCCTGACCGCCCGGGCAGTGGAATTTGTCAAAAGTCATCCCGCAGGTGCCGTGGTTGCGGTGCTCTGTGTGTTACTCCTGTTTGCTATGCAGTCCTGTTCCTCTACCATGCTTATGCTGGGGAACGCCGGGGCCGGTGCATTAGGGGCCAGCACCTATCCTTGCGAGGATCGGGATATGCTGGCCGCCGAAGCTGCCTACTGTGCGCTGGAAGATGATTTGCAGCATTATCTGGACACCTATGAAAGCACCCATGACTATGACGAATACCACTTCGATCTGGACGAAATCGAACATGACCCCTATGTGCTGCTTTCTCTTTTGTGTGCGCTCCATGAGGGGCAATGGACAATAGACGAAGTACAGGGAACACTGCAAATGCTGTTTGACCGCCAGTACATTCTCACGGAGGATGTGGTGGTGGAAACCCGGTATCGCACAGAAACCGACACATGGACGGACGAGGACGGCAACTCCCATACGGACACCTATCAGGTGCCTTACGATTATTACATCTGTACGGTCACGTTGGAAAACTTTGATTTGTCCCATGTACCTGTGTACGTTATGGGCGAGGAGCAGCTTTCCCGATATGCCATCTATATGGCAACGCTGGGGAACCGCCCTGATCTGTTCCCGGATTCTCCCTATCTGAACAAGTATATTACCGGGAAACCCGGTGATTACGAAGTGCCCGGAGAATATCTGGACGATGAAACCTTTGCCGCGATGCTTGCCGAAGCACAGAAATATATCGGCTATCCCTATGTGTGGGGCGGCAGTTCTCCTGCCACTTCCTTTGATTGCTCGGGGTACGTTTCGTGGGTCATCAATCACTCCGGCTGGAATGTGGGCAGGCTGGGAGCCCAGGGGCTCTATAACATCTGTACGCCAACAAGCTCTCCCAAACCCGGTGATTTGGTTTTCTTCAAAGGCACCTATGACACACCGGGCGTGAGCCATTGCGGGATTTATGTCGGTGACGGAAAAATGCTGCATTGTGGAGATCCCATCGGCTACGCAAATTTGAATACAAGCTACTGGCAATCTCATTTTTACGCCTACGGGCGTTTACCGTGACAGGAGGTTTTGAAATGGCAACTACCAAAAGCATGAAAATTCAGGCCGAGATTGATAAGGTCAAGGCCAAAATCAGTGAACAGCAGGCCCGGCTCAAGGAGCTGGAGCAGAAAAAGCTGGAGGCAGAAAACAGCGAGATCGTGGACATTGTGCGTGGCATGAGCATTTCCCTTACGGAGCTCCCGCTGCTGTTTGAGAAGCTGAAGGACGGCGGCACTTTGGGACAAACTGTCCCGAAGTCCGAAGAAGAAAAGGAGGAAAACTGAATATGAAACACTTTCGTATGTTGGCGGCGGGGCTTTGCTCCGCCGTTCTTTTATGCGGCTTTGCAATCCCGGCCTATGCCTATTCGGACGGCGGGAATGAGGAACCGCCTGTTGTGGAAGAAACTCCGGCCACGGAGCCAGCGCCTACCATTACCCCGGGCGAGGGCTTTTCGGAGGATGGAAACCTTGTGACCCGCGATCTGCTCTACGATGCCGCAACCAACAAACAGTTCATCACGGTAGAAACCAGCGGCGGCAACACCTTTTACATTGTCATTGACTATGACAAGCCTGTGGACGAGGACGGCGAACAGTATCACACCTACTTTCTGAACATGGTGGATGAAGCCGATCTGCTGGCGGCACTGGAGGCCGCTGGAGGAGAGCTTCCGGCCTGCTCCTGCACAGAAAAATGTGCGCCCGGAGCCATCCATACGGATTGCGAGGTCTGCGCGGTCAACATGACCGAGTGTGCTGGCACGGCTCCTGAACCCGCTCCGGTGACAGAACCTGCGGAGGAGCCGGAACCCGAGCCCCAGCAGAAAAGCAATACCGGGATGCTTCTGCTGATTTTGGCAGTGGCTGTTCTGGGCGGCGGTGCAGGCTGGTACTTCAAAATTTACCGCCTGAAGCATGAAAAAGCTGCTGTACCCGAAGAAGATTACAGTGAGGAACTGGCTGATTATGACGATTCCGAGGACGATGGGCCGCCTTGGGACGAGGACGATACCGAAAGCGAGGATAATGAATGAGATTTACCAACAACCCCTATGAGGGATTTATGAAAGAAAAAAGCTACTTTAAGGGTGTGCCGCCCAGCCTGCCGCCGAAGGGCTCCCGTTGTGACGGCTGCCCTTACTGGCGTGGGATTGGCTGCGTGTTCTGCTACCGGGAGCAGCTCAAACCACCGGGCAACGGGAGGTGATGCTGTGGGCCGAGAACTGACCCGGACAGAAAAAGCGGCAATCCGCAGGCTGGTGTCAAAATGGTGTGCCAACTATGACCGGGACTGCGGCTGCCTGCCGCTGGATTGCGAGTGCTATATGTTTGGAAAATGCTGGACGGGGGCTTATTGCCGCTACTTCCGCGAGGCAGTTCTGCCCCTTGATCCGGCGCTGGAGGCTGCGCTGCTGGCAGAGGGGTCAAGGCCGGATTTCAAGGCTTGCCCGGTATGCGGCAGAGCCGTGGCTCCTGATGGACGGCAAACCTATTGTTCGGCGGCCTGTGCAAAGGCGGCACACCGCAGACAGCAGCGAGAATATATGCGAAAAAAGCGGGGCTGATGTGTTGACAATTAGGACACCCCAAACCCGCCTGTGACAAGGCTTTTTAAGGCCCTTTTCTGCGGGAGGCGTATGTTTCTACGTCCGCCCCTGTTTCCGTGAGATGCTGTCAACATTTTAGCTGCCGGGGCTTTGGGACAATTTGTCCCAAAGTTCCGGCTTTTGTGGAAGGAGGTACTATGCCGAAATATTATCCGATCAACGAAGAAGCCGCAAAGCGGGCAAAAGATATGAACAGCTTTTCCGACTATCAGCCGGGCTCCGCTACGGCGGGCTACCGGGCAATGGTCGATGAAGCGTATGCAGCGGCGGAACGCCAGAAAGCCCGTGTCGATCCAATGTACCATGATAAGATTGACGCGCTGGTGGATCGCTATGCCCGGAAACTTGCGGAAAATCTGAATGAACGCAATGTGATTGATGCCCGGGTGCCCTCTATTCTGATCTCCGGGGGCGGTAATTTCCCTGTGGCAAAAAAGCACAAGCAGAACGCCGCCCGGGATCGCAACTATGGAGAGTATGCGGAGATCTCAAAACTGCTTGATAAAATCCGCTCTGTTGGTATGGGCGGGATCAGCGCAGACGATGATCTGGCCGTGGAAAAGCTGACAAAAAAGCTGGAGGGGCTGGAGTTCCAGCAGGCCACCATGAAGGCGGTCAATGCGTATTTTCGGAAACACAAAACGCTGGACGGCTGCCCGGAGCTTACGCCGGAGCAGGCAGAAAAGCTCAAAGCAGATATGACGCAGTCATGGCACTTGGATAAAAGCAAGCCGTACCCCACCTATCTGCTTTCCAACAACAACGCCAACATCCGCCGTGTGCGCCAGCGCATTGAGGAACTGAGCAGCCGCTCCGAGTTTGCTGGCTGGACATTCCCCGGAGGTGAGGCCAAAATCAACGAGGCTGAAAACCGTTTGCAGCTTATTTTTGAGGAAAAGCCCGATGCCGATCAGCGGCAGGAACTGAAAAGCAACGGCTTTAAGTGGGCTCCCAGCCAAGGGGCATGGCAGCGGCAGCTTAACCAGAACGCCATCCGTGCTGCGGCCCGGATAGACTTTCTGCGACCCGAGGACGGTACAAGCCCCTATCAGCTCCAGCCGTTTGTGAAAAGAGAAAACAAAGAAATGTCTCGATGATGGGAGGTGTACTATGGACAAAAATCAAGGCTATGCTATTTTGAAGGCGGTCATGCTGGAAAATGGGCGGGGATTTGCATTGGGCGAACATCCCACTGCGCCATCCCGCTATGTCACATGGGCCTGCTATGATGACAAGGACGGCCAGCGGCAGTACGAATGGGGTCACTATGGAAATGACCGCACCGCGATGGAACAGGATTTTGCAGACCGGGTGCAGGACTATCAGCGTATTTATAACGTGGGGATCAGGCAGACCGAGGCTCCCGGTCTTTACAAGTATTATTCGACCCAGCGGCCTGTGGACATCGGGACATTCCCGAAGCCGCCCTATAACAAGCCGGATGAAATTTTCAATTACGATCAGCGCGTCCCGGTGGAAAATGGCTCGTTCTTGGCTTGGGGTTATCTTACCTATACCCGCCCCCTGACAGAAAAACAGGCATCCGACTATGAGCTACGTCCTGCGCCTGATAATCCCGACAGACCCCGTCCGATTGCCGAGCAGATGAAAAACGCGGCAAAGTTGGCGGAGGCAGATCGCGGCTCGGCGGCTCCGGCTCCCCAGCGCAGGCAGCCTGACCGTGGCGATAGATAAGGAGGTGCGTATATGGAAAAGAAACGTGAACAGGATTTGTCTGTACTGGAGGCGCTGCGCCTGCACCGTGAATTTCATTTGCCGCGCCCCGTTCCGGCAGACGAACAGGAAAAGCCGCTGGATAAGGTAAAGGAGCCGCCCCGCGCCTGCCGCAGCCGGGAGCGTGAGGAGCGATGACAAAGAAACGCCGTCGTCCGATCCATCTTCATGTGATGGTGTCGGAGGAGGAGCAGGCCCTGATTCAAGAACGTATGGCGGAGGCTGGCATCCGTAACATGGGAGCCTATATGCGGAAAATGGCCCTGAGTGGGTATGTGCTTCATGTTGACCTTTCGCCTGTTCGTGAGCTGGTTTCGCTCCAGCGGCGCTGCTCCAACAATCTGAACCAAGTGGCAATTCAGGCCAACACCTACGGCGCAATTTATCCCGAAGAACTCGCAGCCTTACAGCGGGACTATGCCGCTTTGTGGGGGCCGCTGTCTGATCTCTTGAAACAGCTCTCCGCGCTGGTAGAGCTCTGATCCATCCGGGGAGTGGTTGATACCACTCCCCGGCTTTTTCTACTTCGGGACAAAGTGTCCCAAAGTAAAAATACTGTTTGCCGGAAGGAGGGATTTTTACGGCGACCACCTACATCCGCCCTTATAAAACAGCGGCGGGAAAAAGTGCAATTCAAACGATGGAGGATCGTTTCACCTATGGTCTGAACCCGGAAAAGCTGGGAGCCGTATCTTCCTATCTCTGCGATCCGAACACGGCTCCCGCCGAGTTTCTTCTGGTAAAAAGTCAATACCATGCAGAGACAGGCCGGGCCGTATCTCGCGGGGCACTGTTCTTTCAGATCCGACAGGCGTTCCTGCCCGGGGAGGTTACGGCGGAAGAAGCAAATCGTATCGGTTATGAAACGGCGATGCGCTGGACAAAGGGAAAGTATCAGTTCTTCGTCTGTACGCATACCGACAAGGCCCATATTCACAATCACATTTATTTCAATGCAACGGCCTTTGACCGCTCCCGGAAATTCCATAATTTCATTGGTTCGTCCTTTGCCCTGCGGAGGCTCTCTGACCGCGTGTGCATCGAACATGAATTGTCTGTTATCCAAAATCCGTGCCAGCACAGCAAGGGTCGTTTTCTCCACTATGGACAGTGGATCGGAGAAAAGCCACCCTCTGCCAAGCAGCGGGTGCGGCTGGCTGTTCTCGCCACTTTGGAGAAAAAGCCCACGGACTTTGCCGACTTTCTTCGTCTCATGGAGGAGTCCGGCTTTTCGGTGAAACAGGGACGCGGCGGTGTCATCTCATTCCTTGCGCCCGGGCAGGAAAAACCGACTCGGCTCCGGGCTTCTACACTGGGAGCCGGATTTGACCCGGAGGACATCAAGGCAGTAATTGCCGGGGAACGTCCACTCCCTGAGCTGACAGAGGAGACCACGGTTCCGCCACGGCGAGTTAATCTCATCATCGACATTCAAGAGCGTATGACCCAGGGCAAGGGCCCGGCCTATGAACGATGGGCCAAGGTCTACAACCTAAAACAGATGGCTGCCGCGCTCCAGTATTTGCAGGAGCATCATCTGACAGACTATGCGGCGCTGACGGCCAGCACCGAGGCTGCTGTGGATCACTTTCACAAGCTGTCTGACGAGCTCCGCACAACGGAGGAGGCTCTTTCCAAAACCTCGGAGCTGATGGCTGCCACGGTGGACTATGCCAAGACCCGCCCGGTATTCGATGGGTACAAGGCTGCGCGGTACAGCAAAAAGTATCTGGCCCAGCATGAAGCAGAGCTTGCCACTTACCGGGCGGCAAAAGATACCATGAACACCATACTGAACGGCGCAAAGCTCCCTAAGATTGAAGCACTAAAAAAATCCAGCCGTGAGCTGGCAGAACAGAAAAAAGAGCTTTATGCAGAATACCGGGAGGCCCAGCGGCAAATGCGGGAGGCCGTGGCAATAAAAGCGAACATTGATCATCTGCTCGGCATAACGGACGAGCGTGAGAATAAGGCACAGGAACGATAGTGACGGGCCGCAGACTACGGTGCAGCGCACCGGGACTTTGGGACAATTTGTCCCGAAGTATAGCGGGTTTGGGGAGCTCCCCAACAAGCATTTTTGCGGGCCCTGCGCCCTGCAAAAATTTCGGAGTGTGGCCACACCCGAATTGCTTGCCATTTCGTGCGCTTCCGCTACATGGCGCAAAAAACGGAGGTTACGCTTTCTTTTACGTTTCCTCCGTTTCTTTCGATGCTTTCATCGCTTGGATCGTGGCTTCAACGATTTTCAGTTCCTTTTCGTCCAAGGAGTTCAGCATGGCATCAATCCGCTTTCTGCACTCGCTTCCTTTGTTTTTGGACGGGTAAAAGTATTGATCTACCGATATATCAAACATTGTGACCATCTGATAAAAAGTGTTGAGGCTTGGGTGCTGACCGTCATTTTCGTTATACATAATGGTACGGGGAGCCCGGTCAACAATATAGGCCAGTTGCTCCTGTGTCATCCCGCTGGCCTCCCGAGCCCGCTTGATGGCAAGCCCTATATCGTGAAAATCAAATCGTCTTTCATCTCGTTCTATCTTCATAACATCACCTGATATGATTTTACATTTCATGTGATATTATTTGAACGACTGTGTATTTCATACTACTGACTATTTAATTTCACATACGCAAAATTGATGATCGCGGAAATGTGAGGTACAATATACCTATAACTTTGGGACAATTTGTCCCGAAGATCAGAGGTTGGTATCTAAAATAAAATCAGAAATATTGTGAGGTTTCTGTGACATTTGGGTGCTATACTGAAAATGAAGGAGTGTGATACCATGCGAATTTTAGTAGTCGAGGATGATCGGCTTTTGAATAATACTTTATGCTATAACTTGAATACTGCGGGCTATACGGTTGATTCTGCACTGACAAAATCAGTGGCCAGTAGTTTCTTGACAAAGCAGGACTATGACCTGATTGTGCTGGATGTAAATTTGCCGGACGGGAACGGTTTTGACTTCTGCCGGGAAATAAAAGAGCGTCGCCCTGATACCGTTATTATTTTTCTGACCGCAAATGATATGGAAAGCGATATGCTCAAAGGGTATGAACTGGGCGCAGAGGATTATGTGACAAAACCTTTCCCTATGAGCGTCTTTCAAAAGAAATTAGCGGTAGTGCTGGGTAGGCTGACAAAACAATATGGTGGTGATACTTATGAGGATGGCACACTGACCATCAATTTTTCAGAAATGAGTGCTACTCTATCAGGAAAGTCACTTACATTCACCCCACTGGAATATCGACTTTTGAAAATCCTGATGAAAAATCCGCAGATTGTTTTGACCCGGCAAGTCTTGTTGGAAAAGCTGTGGGACGCAGACGGAAATTTTGTGGATGAACACGCTCTGACTGCGGCGATCAGCCGGGTACGAAACAAAATCGAAACACCTGACCGTCAGTATATCAAAACGGTATATGGTATGGGCTATATGTGGATCGGAGGAGTGCTGAAATGAATGTGCGAAAACTTTCCGTCAACAAAGCCTGTATCTTTTTTGCTGTTCTCCTGCTGGTGGCAATGGGGACGGTTTCAGCAGCTTTGTATGGGCTGACCCAAAATATAACCGCTGTCTGGTATGTATTATTGTTCGGCATTTTTGTGCTGGTTTGCGCTGTTTGTTTTATGGTGCTGGTTCGCCGCAAACTGGCAATGTTCTCCGATGCTTTTTGCAGTTTAATGGATGATATGTTATCCGGGAATATGCAGCCGAAACAGACTGTGGAAGAAGAAAGTCTTTTCTATAAAATTGAATATCGGCTGAACCGTTTATATGAAGTCATGCAGGAAAACAAGAACGGCATTGCACAAGAACGGGCTGACCTGCAAGAACTGATTTCCGACATCTCCCATCAGGTCAAGACCCCGATTGCGAACTTGAAAATGATTAACAGCACTCTGCTTGAAAATGAAGTCCCTGTGCAAAAACAAAAAGAGTTTCTAACGGCACAGGCCAGCCAGCTTGATAAACTGGATTTTCTCATGCAGGCTATGATTAAAACCTCTCGTTTGGAAACAGGTGTTATTTCTCTGGAAAAGAAAAGCCAGCCGCTTTATGACACGCTTGCCGCCGCATTGGGAGGTATTCTTCTGAACGCCGAGAAAAAACAGATCAATGTTCAAGTGGACTGCCCGGAGAACTTGGTCGTTTCCCATGACAGAAAATGGACAAGCGAAGCACTGTTCAATATTTTGGACAATGCAGTGAAATATACGCCGGAGGGCGGTCAAATCCGTGTTTCGGTTGAAAGTTGGGAAATGTATGTGAAAATCGACATTGCAGATACAGGCATTGGCATTTCAGAACAGCATCAGGGAGCAATTTTCAAGCGTTTCTATCGAGAGGACATCGTACATGATGTAGATGGAATTGGTATTGGTCTATATCTGGCTCGTGAGATCGTAACCTTGCAAGGCGGTTATATCCGGGTAACATCCGAGGTTGGGAGGGGTTCAACTTTTTCCGTCTTTCTGCCTCGACAATAAAATAAGTACGCTAAAAAACAAAATGTCACAGGCCTATGACATTTGAGATTTAATTAAACAGAGGTATTTTGTTTCCCGTGACATTTCTGTGAGGTTTACCTTTTATGATAGAGCCATCAAAAAGAAAGGGTGGTGTTCTATATGAACATATTACAAACGACAGATTTGAAGAAATATTACGGCACCGAACCGAACATTACAAAAGCATTGGATGGCGTGACCCTATCCATTGAGGAAGGTGAATTTGTTGCCATTGTTGGTACTTCCGGCAGCGGTAAGTCTACTTTGCTGAACATGATGGGCGGGTTAGATACGCCAACTTCCGGCAGTATTAAAGTAAAAGGGAAAGAATTATCGAAACTCAAGGATGAACAGCTTACCATCTTCCGCAGACGTAACATCGGGTTTATCTTTCAGAATTACAATCTTGTTCCTGTGCTGAATGTCTATGAAAATATTGTCCTGCCGGTGGAGCTGGATGGTGATACCGTGGACAAGCGGTTTATGGATGAAGTCGTGAAAATGTTGGCTCTCGATGGGAAGCTGAACAGTATGCCTAACAATCTGTCCGGCGGCCAGCAGCAGCGTGTAGCGA
The DNA here is from genome assembly GCF_003479505.1 of Roseburia sp. AF15-21. Taxonomy (NCBI): domain Bacteria; kingdom Bacillati; phylum Bacillota; class Clostridia; order Lachnospirales; family Lachnospiraceae; genus Roseburia; species Roseburia sp. AF15-21. The sequence continues at coordinate 395,548 of NZ_QUHG01000002.1, forward strand.
TTGCCCGCGCCCTTGTTTCCAAACCAGCTATTATACTTGCAGATGAACCGACAGGCAATTTGGATAGCCGGACAAGTAGTGATGTTCTTGGTTTGCTGAAAGTTACAAGTCAGAAGTTCCATCAAACGCTTGTAATGATTACCCATAACAATGAAATTGCCCAGCTTGCCGACCGAATTATCCGTATTGAGGACGGAAAAATCGCACAGTGACAGGGGGTGACATTGATGGATGATATTTTATTTGGGAACAATAATCAGGCAACAATCAATCGTCTTGCCAAAAGAAGCTACCGCGCTAATAAGCAGAGAAATGTTTTCGTTACCATCGCATTATTCTTGACCGCCTTTATGATTACATCTGTATTTAGTTTGGGGTGCAGTTATTTTGAAACCTATCAAATGCAGCAAATTCGTGCGATGGGCACGACTGCGGATGTGGCAATTACAAGCCTCTCAGAAGAACAATATGAAGAATTGAGCCGATCCAGCTTGGTATCCGTAGTTGGTGTCAGTCAGAGATTGGGCAGCATTGATACATCTGGAATGGACGATGCCCTGCTGAGTATTACTTGGATAGACGAAACAGAATGGCAAGAACACCGTGTACCAACAATTTCGGATATACACGGAGATTATCCGCAAGCAAAAAATGAAATTATGCTCCCTACATGGGCTTTGCGTGCAATGGGGATTGATGATCCACAGATAGGGATGAATATTTCCCTTTCCTATCAACTCGGAACAGATTATCAATATATCTCCGATGAATTTGTTTTGTCGGGCTATTACACAGATTATTCGGCTTCACGTGCAGGCAACCGTGGTGCCGCTTATGTTTCGGAGCTTTTTGCAACACAAACAGGGCTTCCCTTTGATAGTGTGTCTACCGCAATGATTTCTTTTTCTGATGACAGTAATGCCCTGCGATCCTGTGAAAAACTAAAACGGAAGATTTCGTTTACAGAAAGTCAGTCCTTTGAAATTGTACCTATTGCTCAGAGCAATTCCACCACCATTGTTCTTCCACTGGCTGCTATTATCGTCTTTATCATTATCAGCGGCTATTTGCTGATTTATAACATTCTGTATATCTCAATTTCAAGAGATACACAATTCTATGGACAGCTTAAAACGATAGGCACGACAAAAAGACAAATCAAGCGGATCGTGCGTTCTCAAATATTCAGAACGGCGGTGATCGGTATTCCCAGCGGCCTGATTGTCGGTGGTATTGTTTCGCTTGGACTTGTTCCGTTTGCCATGAATATGATGTACTCAAGCGATACAGACCTTGGGGAGATAGTGTCCTTTTCCCCCATTATTTTTGCGGGTGCCGCAATCTTCACATTTTTTACTGCAATCATCGGCAGCATGAAACCAGCGAAAATAGCTGCAAGTATTTCTCCTGTTGCGGCTTCACGCTATACGGAGGCAAATACAAGGAGTTACCGAGATCATAAGAGCCATAGAACAAAATTATCTCGGATGGCACGAGATAATATTTTTAGAAACCCTAAAAGCGCTTTCCTTACTTTTGCGTCCTTATTTTTAGGCTTAATATTGTTTTTGGTTTCTGCTGGTCTACTATCAAGCCTAAGTCCCGACAATTTTGTAAATCAATGGGGAGAAAGTGATTTCGCATTGACTTATAGCATTTCCGAAGAAGGAAACCTGCTCTCTGATGAAATGTTGCAGCAAATTGAAACAATGCAGGGAATTGAAAATCTGCGCGTCACTTATTCTGCTTCACCGTGGCCCACTATGGATGTCATTTACGACGAAAATGTATTCGGGAAATATATTGATTCCTTGGATGGCGTATCAGGTCTTGATTTTTCAAATGCGGAAACACGAAAAAACTATACAGATAATTTTTGGAGCGGCGTTTACGGAATAGATTCCAGATATATCGAAGAACTTAATAAAACGCTTGATAAGCCTATTGACTTAACCGCCTTTGAAAAGGGAGAGTTGGTGGTTTTGTCCGCTATGACGGATGATGAGGGAAACCTATTGATTCAGCCAGGGCAAGCAATCACCGTTGTCGGTGAGTCCGGGGAACAGGTCTTTACAGTGGCAACTGGCTTTCTGGACGCTGATTTTCAGAGTGGTCGAGGAAATGAGAGAGGTACTGCCCCTGATTTGTATATCAGTGAGCAGGCAATAGAGAAGTTGTCTGGAGAAACCAAAATCTTTCGGATTGCTTTTGATACGATTGATAGCAGTTATGACAAAGGGATTATGGAGCAGCTTCAATCCATTACTGCTTCGTCACCGGGCATTACGATTCTGTCACGATATGAAAAGCAGCAAGAAATGGCCGGATATTTGCTGACCTCAAGGATTATAGCCGCAGGGTTGTCCGCTGTATTTTTGCTGATAGGAATTATGAATTTCATTAACACAATGGTTGTTAGTGTAAATACTCGGAAACATGAATTTGCAACACTTGAAAGTATAGGAATGACGAAAAAGCAAATTAGAAATGTATTGCTTTGGGAAGGCGGGTATTATTGGAGTATTTCTTTCCTACTGCTTGCCACACTGGGAACAGCGATATATATTCCAATATACTCAGCCTTTAGAAGAATGGTTCCTTATGCAGCTTTTCACTATCCTGTAATTTCTCTGTTGGTTGTCGCAGCTATTGTTTTGCTGGTCTGCTTGGCAACCCCCGTCATAACTTTCATGCAAAATGTTAAGCAAAGCGTTGTAGAGAGACTGCGGCAGAATTAAATATTTGCGATGAAAACCGGGAGATTATTCTCCCGGTTTTTCAAATCTCACAGGTTCGTGAGATTTCAGCCCATTATTCTGTCGAAACAGCGTGTGTCAGTGACATTTCTGTGAGGATTGCTTGTTAAGATAAGCGCAAAAGGAACAAGCTGCCGCACGACGGCAAAAGAAAAAAAGCCGTCGTACAGCAGCCTATCAACACGCCCATTTGAAACGGCGGCTTTGATTTTCAGAGCCGCCGTTTCTTTGCGTCTACACAAACCAATGACGACTTGTAGGGACACGGTAGCCGATGGGAGGTTATTTTGCCGTGTTCATTTTATTATTTCATTGTTCGCGTGATCTGCACCAGCTAAAAAAAGCGTAGCCCCTCCGTCGGAGCAGTCCGGTTTTGAACATGAAATTAAACAGTACATAACCGATAATACTTTTTCGTGCGCTTGTGCGGCCTTGTGTCGCACAGGCGCATTTTGCTTTCCAGACTTCGAGACAAAGTGTCCCGAGGTGCGGTGCCGTTCTCCGCCGTTGCTCCATTTCGTTTCCGACCAACCCCGAACAAACTGAAATGGAGGATTTTACGATGACTACTATCAATTTGAAAGATTTTTATTATTGGTACACGCAGGATCAGCTTATCGAAGTTTCTGACGAGGTGGCCGAGGTATTCAAGGCCGATGCCCGCTATGAAATGGCCTACCAGCGGCGGCTCTCCCGGCACAAGGCGCAGTATTCTCTGGACTGCGATGACGGGATTGAATATTCCGCTTGCCTGCATGAGCCGACCCCGCAGGAGCTCCTTGAACGGATGGAAACCTTTCTTCGCCTGTGGAACGCTCTCAATTCTCTGCCGGAGATCCAGGGCCGCAGAATTGACGCACATATCATTCTTGGCAAGTCGATTAAGGAAATTGCCGAGGCCGAGGGCGTACATGAGGAGTCTATTCGCCAGTCGATCAAGCGTGGCCTTGAACGCATGAAAAAAACTTTTTGATTTTTTCTTCTTAACCCACTTGGAATTGATGAAAAAATGTCTCGGTTTATGAGAGGAGGTTTTCTTCCTAACGCGAGGGAATAACGGCAACCCTGAGTAAGTACGTGGAGCCAGACGGTGGGTGCGCGGTGACATTTCCCAAAAGAGATTGAGCGAACAACACCAACACTGTAAATGGGCCCGGCCATCCCAAGGCCATGATCCGGCGCTGAACAGGTTGGCTGCCTGTTCCTCCGGGCTTGTCGCTTTACTTGCGTTGAGAGCGCCGCACAGAAAATAACGATTGTCTTTGGACAGGCCAAGTAAATATGTGCGGCGCTCTCTAATATTCAAAAACTATAATAAACCTCGAGACAAAGTGTCCCAAGGTGGAGTAAGGCAACAGGCCAGCATCCCGGTGGTGCTGGCCTGTTGCGTTTCCCCACCAAACAGCGGGAGGCGTTCTATCAATCTGCGAAGGAGGTTTACCGTGAAATTAACTACACAGGAACTTGAACAAATGAGAAGCGTTGACATTGGCGCGGTGGCTGCCGAGTCCCTGCCTGATGTGAGCGGTATGACCTTTGACAATGCGCTTTCCCGAAAGGAGCGCATCTCTCGATTTTTGCAGACTGTCAAAAATCCATACTGCTTTTGCATCGGTGGTGTTGGCGTGAAAATTGAATTTGCTGAAAGCGGGCCATCTCTCCAAGATAAGCTGACGGATTTCCTGCTGCGGCAAAGAAGCGGGCTGTAACTTCGGTTACAGCTCGTTTTGCTTCTTCGAGACAAAGTGTCCCGAAGCGGAGGCATCCTTGTTGTCCTCCCCGGACAGAGTTATAATATAAGTGTAATGTGATAGGGAAGGAGGAACAATGGCACGAGCAAAAAACAGAGGGTATCAGCAGAGTTTCTCTCCCTCTTACACAATCCGCCGCTGGCGGCTGGGCATCTATATCCGGCTTTCAAAGGAAGATTTGAAAAAAGGAAAAGACGATAGCAACAGCGTAAAGAACCAGCGTGACCTACTGAACGATTTTTACCGACGCAACATTGACGAGTTTGAAAGTATCACGGAATATGTAGATGACGGACATACTGGAACGGACGCTAACCGTGAAGATTTTCAACGGCTCTTGGCGGATGTCATGAGTGGTAAAATCAACTGCGTTATAGTAAAAGACCTGTCCCGCTTCGCACGAAATTATAGCGATGCCGGAAGTTTGATCGACAACCTGTTTGTTCAAATGGGTGTTCGCTTTATCAGCCTTGCTGAGAATGTGGACAGCTACAAGAACCCCGACAGCGTTTCAAATATCATCGTTCCCATTACAAACGTGATGAACGATAATTACTGCTATCAGACTTCCAAAAAGATCCGGCAGGTATTTGATTACAAACGGCGCAACGGCCAGTATATCGGAGCATTTGCTCCTTACGGCTATGTAAAGCACCCAAAGGACAAGCACAGGCTGATTGTTGATCCCGATGCTGCTGAAAATGTCAAACTCATTTTCACAATGCTTATTCAAGGGTCATCAAAACGTGCTATCGCGTTGTACCTGAACGAACACGGCGTACCGAGCCCCTCGGCTTACAAGGTACAAAAGGGCTTGCCTGTTTCGACAAGAGGGTATGACGATCCTATGTGGGGAGCCCGCATGATCCACTCCATTCTTACCAATCCGACCTACACCGGGGACTTAGCCCAAGGCCGGAGCCGGGTGAAAAGCTACAAGGTACACCAGATTGAAGCTGTTCCCCGCGAGGAATGGGTGGAAGTGGCTGGAACACATGAGGCCATTATCGACTATGAAACTTTCGATAAGGTACAGGCTCTCTTACAGCGTGATACCCGTACTTCCCCGAAAGGCCGTGAGGTACATTTATTCAGCGGCTTTCTGAAATGTGCCGATTGCGGGCGGGCCATTACCCGATGCGTTAGCAAGAACAACAATGTATATTATTCTTGCTCAACCTACAAGAACCGTTCCCGGACAGCCTGCACCATGCACTCAATCAAGCATGAACGGCTGGAGGCTGCTGTTCTGTTCGCCGTACAGCATCAGGTACATTTAGCTGTTTCCTACTCAGAAATCGTAACGCAGATCAATTCCGCTCCAATCAAAAAAAGCCAGTCTTACCGACTGGACGATCTGATAGCTGCAAAAGAGCGGGAACTGATAAAGATAACACGCTACAAGCAATCTCTTTATCAGGACTGGAAAGACGGTGAAATCACCCAGCAGGAATACCGGGATATGAAGGCTGACTATGAACGGCAGACTTCTGATATTTCCGCGGTGCTTACCCGGCTGAACGCTGAACGCGCAGAACTGGCAAACGGTGTGGACAATGAGCATCCTGCACTGGTAGCCTTTATGAAGTATCAGAACATTGAAGCCCTCAACCGTGAAATCTTGGTTGAACTTGTGGACTATATCAAGGTCTATGAAAACGGCAATATCAGCGTGAAATTCAAATTTGCTGACGAGCTCCGCAAGATTGCCGAGTACATTGAAATCAACACTACGGAAGATACCGCAGTAGCGGGCTAACCCCCGCTACAAACCCCTTTGACAGTGTGTTTTCCTAATAGGCGCTAATCATAAGAAAAGTATCTCCTTTGAATTTAGAAAAATACTATGAAATTATGAAACAGGGATGGAATGCGGCTGGTAATTTTTGTGTGTAAAATAACTGGGTGTTCACGAAAGGACGAATGTATGATAAGACCTGTTAGAAGCACTTGGAATTCTGTATAAAAACAGGCAACGCTGACACATGGATGTGGCAGCGAAGCGCATATGAACATGGATGTGAATTTGCGCTGGTTGCCGGAACAAATCATAACAATATCAGAATTCTTAGTGCTTCTTGCAGGTCATTATGTTACATTCGGATTTCGTGAACATCCGGTTATTTCGGTTACACAATAATACATTTGCAGCATCACCCTGTTTCGTAATTTCATAAAATATCTGTAAGAAATTATGAAATCTTTCATAAATAAAAAGTGGAAAACTTGTAAAAAACCACCCGGTAGCATATAATGATAAAAGTGTATTTTTAAGGATACGTCTATGGCATATCTTAAGGATTTACTAAAGCAGGTTACATATATTTGTACACGGGGAACGATGGATTGTAAGGTGACACATATCTGCCATGATTCCAGACAGGTGGTCAGAGGAAGCATGTTTATCTGCCTTGCGGGAAGCAGGGAAGACGGGCATGATTATCTTGCTCAGGCAATTCGTAAAGGTGCAGCAGTTTGTGTAGTATCAAAGCATGTCTGGGTGGAAGGTGATGTGACAGTCATCCGTGTACGCAATACCAGTGAAGCCATGGCATGGATAGCCAGAAATTATTATGGTGCACCGGCAGAAGCCATGCAGATGATAGGAATTACCGGAACAAAAGGAAAGACCACGACTGCCTGTATGCTGTATCAGATGTTAAAGGAAGCCGGGGTAAAATGCGGACTGATCGGAACTCTTGGCGTACGAAGAAGCGATGGATTAAAAAAGGCAGGCAGCAATACGACACCGGATGCCCTGGTATTACAGAAGGAACTGCGGGAAATGGCGGATGCCGGATGCAGTTGTTGTGTGATGGAAGTATCCTCCCAGGGACTGAAGCATTACCGGGTGGAAGGAATCACTTTTGCCATTGGAATTTATACTAATCTGTCCATGGACCATATCGGACCGGGGGAGCATCGGAGTTTTCAGGAGTATGCCTGCTGTAAAAAACGGCTTTTTGAGCGTAGCCGGATGATTTGTATTAATGCAGATGATAAATATCATGGTTTTATGACAGCGAATCTTGAGGCTCCGGTTTATACTTATGGAATTGAACAACCCTGCGATGTAAAAGCGGAGCATATCGTATATGAAAGAAGCAGTCGTGGATTAAATGTCACATATCAGACAACCGGGTGGATAAAGAATGAAATCGTATTAAAAATGCCTGGAACTGCCAATGTATATAATTCCCTTGCTGCCATGGAAGCAGCACATCTCCTTGGAATTTCCCCGGAGACGATAAGGAAAACCTTAAGAAATGTTTCAGTAAAAGGAAGAATTGAAGAAGTAAGAATTTCAGATAAATTTGATGTAGTCATTGATTATGCCCATAATGCGGCAAGTCTGGAATCCCTGATAAAGACATTGCGGCAGTATCAGCCCAAGCGTCTGGTATTATTGTTTGGCTGCGGTGGAAACCGTTCTCCGCTGCGGAGGTTTCAGATGGGGGAGACAGCCGGAAGACTTTCGGATGTCACGATATTGACATCGGATAATCCAAGATATGAAAAGCCGGAGGCAATCCTTTCTGACATCGAACAGGGAATGAAGAGAACGAAAGGAAAGTATAAAATTATCCCGGATAGAAGAGAAGCCATTTCTTATGCTATTTCCCAGGCACAGGAGGGCGATTTGATTGTAGTGGCAGGAAAAGGTCATGAAGAGTATCAGGAGATAGAAGGACATTTTTATCCGATGAACGAACGGGAAATGATAGAGAACAGTATATGAGGTGAATCTATGGCAAAATATGCCAATATCATAATTGATATTTCTCATGAAAAATTAGATAAAACCTTTCAGTATCGGATTCCACCGGAAATGAAGGATGAGATAACGGAAGGAATGCAGGTCATTGTTCCCTTTGGAAACCGGACGATAAAGGGCTATGTGTTAGAACTGACAGATAAAGCAGAATTTGACACGGCAAAATTAAAGGACATTAAAGCCGTTGATAGCAATGCCATGCAGATAGAATCACAGTTCATTGCCCTGGCAGCGTGGATGCGTAAAAATTATGGTGGAACCATGAATCAGGCATTAAAGACAGTGATTCCGATTAAAGAGAAAGCCAAAGAAAAAAAGAGCCGTTTGGTACGCCTTATGCTTCCTTTTAATGAGGCAGCAAGTCTTTTGGAAGAACTGAAAAGAAAGCATAGAACTGCCAGGGCAAGACTGTTAGAAGCACTGTTAGAAGAAACTGTCTTAAGTTATGATGTAATAACCAAAAAGCTTCATATTACGGCAGATGTCATCAAAGCAATGGTGCAGCAGGGAGTTATAACGGTAGAAGAAGTGCGGACTTACCGTAATCCTGTCCGTACACAGGAGATGGGAGCCTATACCCTGACCTTAAATGAGATGCAGCAAAAAGTTGTGGATGCAGTGATAGAAAATGTCAGAACAGAAAAGAAGCCGTGCCTCATTCATGGAGTGACCGGAAGCGGTAAGACAGAAGTCTACATGGAACTGATTGCAGAAGCTGCCGGCAGGGGAAAGCAGTCCATCGTATTAATTCCGGAGATTGCACTGACCTATCAGACGGTGATGCGGTTTTACCATCGGTTTGGTGACCGGGTTTCCATTATGAATTCGAAACTGTCACCGGGAGAGCGTTCCGACCAGTTTGAGCGGGCAAAAAAAGGTGAAATTGATGTTATGATTGGCCCTCGTTCTGCTTTGTTCACACCTTTTTCAAATCTTGGGTATATTATAATAGATGAAGAGCATGAGGGCACTTATAAAAGTGAGACGATACCAAGGTATCATGCAAGGGAAACCGCAATAGAGCGGGCGAGAATGTCCGGTGCCACTGTGATTTTAGGCTCGGCGACCCCTTCCATCGAAAGCTTTTATCATGCAAAAAAGGGTGACTATTTACTCCTTTCCATGGATAAGCGGGTGAAGGAAAAGCCACTGCCGGAATGTGAAATTGTGGACTTAAGAGAAGAATTAAAGGCAAGAAACTTTTCTATTTTAAGCAGAAGCCTTCATGAAAAAATAGAGCAGCGGTTATTGCGGAAAGAACAGGTTATGCTATTTATTAACCGCAGGGGAATGGCAGGCTTTGTATCCTGCCGTGCCTGTGGTCATGTAATGAAATGTCCCCACTGTGATGTGTCATTGCATGCACATAATAATGGAAAACTGATATGTCACTATTGTGGTTATGAGCAAAATCATGTTAAGATATGTCCGAACTGTGGTTCAAAATATATCAGTGGTTTTAAAGCCGGAACCCAGAAAATTGAGGAACTGGTAAAAAAAGAATTTCCTGAGGCAAGGATTCTTCGGATGGATTTTGATACCACAAGAAGCAAAGACAGCTATGAGAAAATCCTCTCCGCATTTGCCAATCAGGAAGCAGATATCCTGATTGGAACCCAGATGATTGTAAAAGGACATGATTTTCCAAATGTAACATTAGTAGGAGTGCTGGCGGCAGACTTATCTCTTTATGTATCCGATTATCATGCCGCTGAGAGAACCTTTCAGCTTCTGACCCAGGCAGCCGGAAGGGCAGGACGAGGTGAGAAACCGGGAGAGGTCATTATCCAGACTTATAATCCGGAGCACTACAGTGTCATCTGTGCAAAGAATCAGGATTATAACCAGTTCTATGAAGAGGAAATTTTCTACCGGCAGGCAATGCGTTATCCGCCGGTATGGCATATGCTGGTTGTGCTTTGTGCATCAAAAGAAGAAGCAGAAGCCTATGCATGTGCAAAAGAGCTTGCAGATACCATGGAAAAAGTGCAGGCTGATAAAAAGCTTCAGATGATTGGACCAGCAGATGCTGCAGTAGCCAAGGTAAATGACATTTATAAAAAAGTACTTTATTTCAAACACCCGGATTATGGTGTGTTGATTCAGATAAAAGATAAAGTAGAACAGCTTATGGAAGAAAAACAGGGAGTAAGAAACGTATCGGTGCAATTTGATTTTGACCCGGTAAATGGCTTTTAGAGAAAGAAATTTAAGGAGGAAGTAAAAATGGCATTAAGACAGATCCGGACAGTAGGAGATCCGGTATTGACAAAGACCTGTAAAGAAATTAAAGAGATAACACCAAAGATTTTAGAACTGGCAGATGATATGTTAGAAACCATGTATGAAGCCAATGGTGTGGGACTTGCTGCACCGCAGGTTGGAATCTTAAAGAGAATGGTAGTTATTGATATCGGAGATGGCCCGATTCTTATGATTAATCCTGAGATTATCGAGACTTCCGGAACCCAGACCGGAGATGAAGGCTGCTTAAGTCTTCCGGGCAAGGCAGGAACAGTTACAAGACCAAATTATGTAAAAGCCCGTGCATTTAATGAAGATGGTGATGAATATGAGATTGAGGGAACAGAGCTTTTAGCAAGAGCAATCTGTCATGAATTAGACCATCTGGATGGACATATGTATATGGAAAAAGTAGAGGGCGAGCTTCATGATGTAGTCTATGAGGAGGGCTAGAAATGAAAGTAATATTTATGGGAACACCGGATTTTGCGGTGGGTACATTAGAGGCAATTGTGGCAGCAGGCCATGAAGTAGTGCTTGCGGTAACACAGCCGGATAAACCCAAGGGAAGAGGAAAGAGCATGCAGTATCCTCCGGTAAAGGAAGCTGCAATCGCCTATGGAATTGAAGTGTATCAGCCAGAGCGGGTACGTCGCCTAGAATGCATAGAATATCTGGCAAAATATCAGCCGGACATCATTGTGGTAGCAGCCTTTGGACAGATACTTCCAAAAGAAATTTTAGAGATGCCAAAATATGGCTGTATCAATGTCCATGCATCCCTGCTTCCAAAATACCGTGGGGCTGCACCAATCCAGTGGGCAGTAATCAATGGAGAGAAGGCTTCCGGCGTAACGATTATGCGTATGGATGAAGGCCTGGATACCGGAGATATGATAGCATCTGTGGCTGTGGAACTGGATGCACAGGAGACCGGTGGCAGCCTTTTTGATAAATTGCAGGATGCCGGGGCACAATTGTGTGTAGAAACCATGAAATCCATTGAAGATGGTACAGCAGTGTATACACCACAGGATAATGAGATTGCAACGCATACCAAAATGATTCAGAAGTCATTGGGAAAGATTAACTGGTCTTTATCTGCAGTGCAGATTGAGAGGCTGATTCGTGGACTGAATCCATGGCCGAGTGCCTATACTTACCTTTCCGGTAAGACATTGAAAATCTGGAAGGCAACGGTACATCCGGGCAATACGGATGCTGCACCGGGAACAGTGGTAAAGGCAGATAAACAGAGCCTTGTCATACAGACAGGCGTTGACCGTCTTTCGCTGGAAGAAGTGCAGTTAGAAGGAAAAAAACGTATGCCGGTTGCTGATTTCTTACGTGGATTTACAATCGGAAACGGAACGGTGCTTGGAACAAAACAGCAATAAAAAGGAGGAATTCATATGCCATATTATTATTGGTGGGACCCGACTTATTTCTTGGTAATTATTGGTGCAGTAATCTGCCTTCTGGCATCTGCCCATGTAAACAACACGTTTAAAAAATATTCAAAATACCGCAGTATGTCCGGAATGACAGGGGCACAGGCAGCACAGAGAATCTTAAATGCAGCAGGCATTTATGATGTGGAAATCCGCCATATTTCCGGAAACCTTACCGACCATTATGACCCGAGAAATAAGACCTTAAGTCTTTCGGACAGCGTCTATGGAGCTACATCAGTTGCAGCAGTTGGTGTGGCAGCCCATGAGTGCGGACATGCCATCCAGCATCAGAAGAATTATGCACCGCTTACCATTCGTGGTGCCATTGTTCCGGTAGCAAATATCGGTTCTACACTGGCATGGCCGCTGATCCTGATTGGATTATTTATCAGCAGCCGCAGTGGTCAGGCATTGATTACAGCAGGAATCATCTGCTTTTCACTGGCAGTATTATTTCAGATTGTAACACTTCCGGTAGAATTTAATGCATCGAGAAGAGCAGTAAGAATCCTTGGAGAGACAGGCATCTTAGGAGAACAGGAACTGGGCTATACGAGAAAAGTTTTAGGAGCAGCGGCGTTAACCTATGTGGCGGGAGCAGCTTCAGCAATTCTTCAGTTACTGCGTCTGATATTATTATTTGGAGGACGACGGGATGACTGATTCGGTGAACAGCCGGGAACTGGTGCTTGCAATTTTGCTGGCGGTAACAAAGGATGGCATATACAGCCATGTGGCGATTTCTGATGTACTGACCAAATATCAGTATCTTGAGAAACAGGAGCGCAGCTTTATTACCAGAGTCAGCGAGGGTACTCTGGAGCGTATGCTGGAGCTTGATTATATTATCAATCAGTTTTCCAGTGTGAAGGTGAATAAAATGAAGCCGGTAATCCGTTGTATTATCCGGAGTGCAGTCTATGAAATGAAATATATGGACAGTGTTCCGGTATCGGCTTCCTGCAACGAAGCAGTAAAGCTTGCAAAGAAAAAAGGCTTTGGAAAGCTTTCCGGATTTGTCAATGGAGTGCTTCGGAATATCGGAAGAAATCTTGATAAGATTGCATACCCGGATAAGAAAAAAGCTTATAAACAGTATTTATCCGTAACCTGTTCCATCCCGGAATGGATGATTACACTCTGGGAGAAAAATTATTCCTTAGAACGGATTGAAAAGATAGCAGAAGCATTTTTGAAAGAAGAACCACTGACCATAAGATGTAATCTTACGAAGATTACACCAGAAAGCTTGATGAAGCGTTTAAAAAATCGTGGCATGGAAGTGAACATAGATGAAAAACTTCCTTATGCATTGCATGTAAGAGGTGTGGATTATCTTGGCAGCATTCCAGAATTTGCGGAAGGACTTTTTTATGTGCAGGATTTAAGCTCCATGAAGGTGGCTGAGGCGGCAGAGGTAAAAGCAAATGATACTGTCATTGATGTGTGCGGAGCACCCGGTGGAAAGAGTATACATATTGCACAGCTGCTTTCCGGCAGTGGAAGGGTCATCACCAGGGATGTCAGTGAGTATAAGGTCTCTTTGATAGAAGAGAATATCAGACGTCATCAGGTGACCAATATGACAGCCGAGCAGTGGGATGCCCGTGTATCAGATAAAGGCAGTATCGGCAAAGCAGATGTAGTTATTGCCGATTTACCATGTTCCGGACTGGGTGTGCTCCGGAAGAAACCGGATATCAAATACCGGATGCAGCCGGAAGATATCAAGTCACTGATCGCATTACAGCGGGAGATTTTATCCACGGTTCATCAGTATGTGAAGCCGGGTGGCAGAATGATTTACAGTACCTGCACCATTGATGCGGGAGAGAATGAAGAAAATGTTGCGTGGTTTATGGCAAATCATAAAGAATTTGAAGTAGAAAGCATGGAACAGATTCTGCCGGATGAATTAGGCAGTGACGGATTTTTCATTGCCAGATTAAGGAAACAGAATGTATGATAGAAAAAGTTGATGTAAAATCCTTGAATTTAAAAGAATTAGAAGAATTTCTTTTGTCTCTGGGAGAGAAGAAATTCCGGGCAAAGCAGATATATGAATGGATGCACATCCATCATGTCACCTCCTTTGATGAAATGACAAATCTTTCGAAGAATTTAAGGGAGACATTAAAAGAGAAAGCAGACCTTATAGTATTAGAAGAAGAACTGGTACAGATTTCGAAGATTGACGGAACGAGAAAGTACTTATTTGCATTGGCAGATGGGAATATGATAGAAAGTGTGCTGATGAAATATAAGCATGGCAATTCCGTATGTGTTTCTTCCCAGGTGGGCTGCCGTATGGGCTGCCGGTTCTGTGCATCAACACTGGACGGACTGGTGCGTAATCTGACACCATCGGAAATCTTAGAGCAGATATACCGGATTCAGGAGAGCATCGGAGAACGTATTTCCAATGTGGTAGTCATGGGAAGCGGAGAACCTATGGATAATTATGATAATATTGTAAAATTCATTGAACTGCTGACAGACGAGCATGGACTTCATATCAGCCAGAGAAATCTTACGGTATCTACCTGTGGACTGGTGCCACGGATGAAGCAGCTCGCTGATTTGAAGCTTCAGATTACACTGGCACTTTCCCTGCATGCATCCTCACAGGAAAAGAGGAAAGAGCTGATGCCGGTTGCCAACAGTTATGAGCTTTCCGAGGTCTTGGATGCCTGCAGATATTATTTTGACAAGACAGGACGAAGAATCACTTTTGAGTACAGTCTGGTGGGCGGCGTCAATGATACGGATGAGGATGCAGAGCGGCTGGTTAAGCTGGTTTCCGGCATGAACTGCCACATTAATCTGATTCCGGTAAATCCCATTAAAGAGCGGGATTATGTGCAGTCAGACCATGAGGAAATCCTCAAATTTAAAAATAAACTTGAAAAAAACGGAATTAATGTTACTATTAGAAGGGAAATGGGCAGAGATATTGATGGTGCCTGTGGACAGTTAAGAAAGAAATTTTTAGAAAGGTAGGTGGACTATCATGAAGACTTTTTCAATTACAGATATCGGACAAAAGCGCAGCTCCAATCAGGACTATGTCTTTTCCTCTGAGCAGCCGATTGGTAATCTGCCAAATCTTTTCATTGTTGCAGATGGAATGGGAGGACATAAAGCGGGAGATTATGCTTCCAGATATACGGTAGAGACATTGGAGAAGCTGATTCGTGAGTCGACATTGTCAGAGCCGGCTGCAATTATTGAGTCTGCAGTAAAGCAGGCAAATACCATGCTGTTAGAGGAAGCGAATAACCATGAGGAAATGAAGGGAATGGGAACTACTCTGGTAATTTGTACCATTCATGACAACGTGCTTACGGTTGCCAATGTGGGAGACAGCAGACTATATGTAGTAAATCAGGAAATCAGGCAGATTACGAAAGACCATTCGCTGGTAGAAGAAATGGTGCGGATGGGTGAGATGGACAAAGAAACAGCCCGGAATCACCGTGATAAAAACATTATTACAAGGGCAATCGGAGCAGTCCCGGAAGTGGATGTGGATTTCTTTGAGATTAATCTGGATCCGGAAGATGAAATACTTATGTGTACCGATGGATTAACCAACATGGTAGAGGATGCAGATATCAGAAATATTATGCTCAGTCAGCGTGATATTGCAGAACAAGCAGAAAGACTGGTAAAGACTGCCAATGAAAATGGCGGTAAAGACAACATTACAGTAATTGTAATAAAACCATTTTCGGATGAGGTGAAGATATGTTAACAGAGGGAATGTTTATCGCAGAACGTTATGAAATTATTGGAAAAATAGGCGCAGGCGGAATGTCTGATGTTTATAAGGCAAAGGATCATGTCTTAGGACGTTTTGTGGCAATTAAGGTTTTAAAGCAGGAATTCAGTGAAGATGTTAATTTTGTGACAAAGTTCCGTACGGAGGCACAGTCAGCAGCAGGATTAGAACATCCAAACATCGTAAATATCTATGATGTCGGAAGCGAAAACGGCATGCATTATATTGTCATGGAGTATGTGGATGGAATCACATTAAAGACATATATTGAGAAGAAAGGCAAACTGACTTACAAAGAAGCAGTCAGCATTGCCATTCAGGTAGGCAGAGGTATTGAGGCTGCACACAATAAGAATATTGTGCACCGTGATATCAAGCCACAGAATATTATTATTTCCACAGAAGGAAAAGTAAAGGTAACCGATTTTGGAATTGCCCGTGCAGCAACTTCCAACACCATTAATTCAGATGTTATGGGTTCCGTACATTATTCTTCTCCGGAGCAGGCAAGAAACGGTTTCGTAGATGGCAAGAGTGATATTTATTCTCTTGGAATTGTCATGTATGAAATGGTAACCGGAAGAGTTCCTTTTGATGGAGATACTACGGTTGCGGTAGCAATCCAGCATTTACAGGAAGAAATGGTTCCACCAACTGCGTATACACCGGACCTTCCAATCAGCTTAGAGAAGATTATTTTAAAATGTACACAGAAGAACCCGGACCGCCGTTATGAGAATATGGGCGAACTGTTGATTGATTTAAAGAAATGTCTGATTAGTCCGAATGAAGATTTTGTTACCATGGTTCCACTTGGCAGCAATGATAAGACAAGAGTCATCGGACAGGATGAATTAGAGCAGATCCGGGAAGGCTCCGGAAAAGTTTCCTATGATGAAGAGGAAGAAGCAGGAGAGGAAGAAGAACCGGATGAGGATGAATTAACAGAGGATGAGGAGAAGGAGAATGGAATTCTCAATCCGAAGATGGAAAAAGCAGTTACTATTATGGGAATTGTCGCTGCAGTTATCATCGTAGGAATCGTCATTTGCCTGGTTGGTAATATCCTTGGAATTTTCCGATTTGGCGGCAACAAGAAAAATGATACCGAGACAGAGATTGCAACAGAAACCGAAACAGACACCGAAGATAAAATCGAAATGATTGATTTGCGTGGTCTTACTTTTGAAGAAGCACAGAATGAAATCAAAGATAAGAAGCTTGATATCAAGTTAGAAGAAGGCGAGGAGATTTCCTCTGATGATTATGAGGAAGGACAGATTGCCGAGCAGAGTGTGAAGAAGGGTGAATCTGTAAAGGCTGGCGATACCGTTACTGTCCGTATCAGCAGCGGAGCAGGAGATGTTCCGATTCCTGACGTAGCCGGTTATAAGTCTTCGGAAGCACAGAAAAAATTAGAGGATATGGGCTTTAAGGTAAGCACGGATTATGATTACAGCGATACCGTACAGCAGGATTATGTTATCAAGACTACACCAGATATCGGAACCAATGCGAAGAAGGGTGATACCATTACCCTGATTTTGAGCCGTGGTATTGAAAGCGTACAGGTACCGGATGTCAGAGGACACTCAGAAACTGATGCGAAAAATGAATTAACCGGTGCAGGCTTAAATGTTACAACCAAGACCGATTACAGTGATGATGTGGCAGAAGGCCTTGTTATCAGTCAGGATCCGGTAAATGGCAAATTTGTTGACCGTGGAACAACCGTTACCCTGACCATCAGTTTAGGCAAGAAGACCACATACTATTCTTATAAGAGTGATACATTAGCAGTACCGCAGGATGGCAAGAATTATACCGGCGGAACCGTTACACTGAAAGGTTCTGATGGAAGTACCCTCTGGACAACAACCTTCGAGGGAACAACACCTGGTTCTGTGAATGTAGATAATATTAAAAATATGAGCAGCGGTACCCTTGAGGTTGACTGGACATATACCAACGAAGATGGTACAACAGGAACCAATGTGGTATCGACCTCTGTAAACTTTACTGAAAAATAAGGATGCACATGCAGGGAAAAATAGTCAAAGGAATTTCCGGATTCTACTACGTTCATGTAGTGGAATCCGGAATTTATGAATGTAAGGCAAAAGGAATATTCCGCCAGCAGAAGATGAAACCGCTGGTGGGAGATGATGTAGAGATTGATATTATTTCAGAAGAAAAGAAGACCGGAAATGTCGCAGCAATTCTTCCTAGAAAAAATGCACTGATTCGTCCGGCAGTTGCCAATGTGGAGCAGGCGCTTTTGATTTTTGCGGCGGCAAGTCCCAATCCGAATTTTAATCTTTTAGACCGCTTTCTGGTAATGATGGGACGGCAGGATGTTCCGGTAATCCTTTGTTTTAATAAGTGTGATTTGATTACTGAAGAACAGCAGCAGGAGATTGCTTCTATTTATGAAGCAAGCGGCTGCAAGATACTCTTTGTCAGTGCAAAAAAGGAACTGGGACTAAAAAAACTTCAGGAAATATTAGAAGGAAAGACTACAACGGTAGCAGGACCTTCCGGAGTGGGAAAATCTTCACTTATTAATCTTTTAGCACCGGAAGCCTGTATGGAAACCGGTGAAATCAGTAAGAAGATAGAGCGCGGCCGGCATACCACAAGACATGCAGAACTGATTCAGCTTAAGGGCGATGGTTATATCATGGATACACCGGGATTTAGTTCTCTTTATCTTCCGGAAATGGAGAAGGAAGAATTGCAGGATTGTTATCCGGAGTTTGCAGCCTTTGAACCGTATTGCAGATTTCAGGGCTGTTCCCATATCAGTGAGCCGGACTGCGGAGTCAAAGAAGCTTTATCAGAAGGAAAGATTCATCCGGTGCGTTATGAGAATTACTGCCAGCTTTATGGAGAATTAAAGGACAGAAAGAAGTATTAAATAATTAGAGTATCGAAAGAGATAGAAAATAGGATATCGAAAATAAAGTACAGCCAGATAAGATACGAAAGAAATATCAGATACAGAAAGGAATCAGACGATGAATTGTTTATCCCCATCTATTTTATCAGCAGATTTTAGTAAATTAGGAGAAGAGATTAAGACGGTAGATGAAGCCGGGGCGCAGTACATTCATATCGATGTAATGGATGGAAGCTTTGTGCCAAGCATTTCTTTTGGAATGCCGGTAATCCGCTCCATTCGAAAATGCACCGATAAAATATTTGATGTTCATCTGATGATTGATGAGCCAATCCGTTATATTGATGAGCTAGTAGACTGTGGAGCTGATTTGATTACGGTGCATGCAGAAAGCTGTAAGCATTTAGACCGAACCATTGAAGCCATTAAGGAACGTGGCATCATTGCAGGAGTAGCATTAAATCCTGCTACACCATTAACTGCCATTGAACATATTTTAGAAAAAGTGGATATGGTATTAATCATGACAGTAAATCCGGGCTTTGGCGGACAGAAGCTGATTCCTTATACTATCGATAAAGTGCGTCAGTTAAAGAAAATGGTGCAGGAGCGGAAGCTGAAGCTTGATATTGAAGTAGATGGCGGCGTAAACCTTTCCAATGTTGAAACATTGATGGATGCAGGAGCAAATATTATTGTTGCCGGAAGCGCAGTTTTTGGCGGAGATGCGGAAGAGAACACCAGATGTTTCTTAAATCTCATTAATGGTGGTAAATAAGATGAAAACATTGATTATCAATGGCGGAACCATAGAGGATGCATTTGCATTAAGTTATATAGAACGAGTAAAACCGGATTGTATCTTAGCAGCAGACCGTGGCATGGAATTCTGTTACCGCAATCAGATAAAACCGGATGTCATATTAGGAGATTATGATTCGGCAGATAAAACCATATTGGAAGCATTTCGACGGCAAAGCGGCATTGAGTGGCACCAGTATCAGCCGGAGAAGGATTATACCGATTCTGAAATTGCCATCGGAAAAGCCATGGAACGGAATAGCAGCGAAATCCATATATTAGGCGGCACCGGCACAAGGCTTGACCATGTGTTAGGTAATATACAGCTTCTGATGCAGCCGCTGGCAAAAGATATTCCGTGTTTTCTCATAGATTCCCATAACCGGATTCGCCTGTTGAAAGAGCGCGCGGTTCTTCGAAAGAGTCAGCAGTTCGGAAAGTATGTATCCTTACTTCCTCTTACCACAGAAGTAACCGGAGTAACATTGACCGGAATGAAATATCCTCTGCAGGATGCAGCATTTACCAGTGATAATACATTGGGCGTCAGCAATGAAATTGTAGAGGATGAAGCGGTGATAGATTTAAAAAACGGAATATTGATTATGATTGAATCGAGAGACTGATTCTTAAGAGACTGAATTCTGTAAGACGGAAGGAGGTCTCTTTTTTGCTTGACAAATCAAAAAAATATAGTACAATACAATTCATAGTAAATGAATAGGAAAAGGATGAAAAGAAAAAATGAACAGAAGTGTAAGAACAAAAATAGCAGCACTCGGTCTTTGCGTAACATTAATGTTTACAGCACTGACAGGATGTGGAAATAAGGATACAAAGGAGACCTTAAGCACGGAGCAGCAGTCTGTGACAGAGGTAATTGAGAGTACAGAAAATGTGACAGAAGCAGGAAATGAAGTGACAGAGGGAGCCAGTGAAGAGAATCCGGTTACTTTTACGGATGCACTGGGAAGAGATGTAACCGTAACTTCCCATGACCGTGTGGCAGCCATGATTGGAAGCTTTGCAGATGTCTGGTTATTATCCGGTGGTGAACTGGTGGCAACAGCCAATGACTCCTGGGAGTCATTAGACCTTGACTTAGGAGATGATGTGGTAAATCTTGGAAGTATTCAGGAGCCAAATACAGAAGCATTGCTTGCCGCACAGCCGGATCTTGTAATTGCAAGCACCAATACTACTTCTAATGTGGAGATGGAAAATATGCTGACAGAAGCAGGCGTTACAGTAGCATATTTTGATGTATCTGATTTTGACGCATATCTTCAGATGTTAGACATTTGTACAGATATTACCGGAAGAAAAGATTTATATGAGAAAAACGGACTTGAGGTTCAGAAACAGATTGAAGAAATCAAGGCAAGGGTAGATGATTCCCATCCAAGCGTATTATTTTTACGTGCAGCAGCAAGTGGTGTAAAAGCCAAAGGAAGTGAAGGCAGCGTAGGTGGTGAGCTGTTAAAGGATTTGGGATGTGTGAATATTGCAGACAGCGACAGCGGATTATTGGATAATCTGAGCCTTGAAGCAATCGTAACCGCAGATCCGGATTATATTTTCGTGACTACACAGGGAACCGATACAGATGCGGCACTGGAAAATGTGCAGGAAACATTAATTAACAGTCCGGTATGGAGCAGTCTTACTGCAGTGAAAGAGAATCACTATTATGTACTGGATAAACGGCTTTACAACCTGAAACCAAATGCCCGCTGGGGAGAAGCGTATAAAGAACTGGCAGACATTTTATATCAGGAAAACTAAGACGCAGAAACTTAAGTGACAGAGTATAGGCAATAAAGGAGAAGCGGGATGGGATATTTTCCATTTTTTGTGGAACTAAAAGGAAAAAGAGGACTGATTGTCGGTGGCGGTATTGTAGCAGAACGCAAGGTAAGAAAGCTGCTGCCTTATGAACCAGAGCTTCTGGTTGTTGCACCAAAGATTGATGATGGAATCTGGAAACTTTCCGAAGAAATAAAAGAGAAAAGAAAAAAGAACGAAGATACGTCGGAACTTATTTTATCCGAGCGGGATTTTGAAACTACAGATCTGGAAAAAATGGATTTTGTTATTGCGGCAACCTCGGATGAAGCATTGAATGCAAGGATAGCAAAGCTTTGTGAAGAGAGGAATATTCTGGTAAATGTTGTAGATGATAAGGAAAAATGTGGATTCCTGTTCCCGTCGCTGATTCGGGAAGGAAAACTCAGTATCGGCATTTCTACCGAAGGAGCAAGTCCAAGAGTAGCAACCACGTTCCGTGCCCGGTTAAGCGCAGACATCCCGGAGCGGATGGAAGAAATCCTGGATTATCTTGAAAAGATTCGTCCTTTTGCAAAAATGGCAATCGAAGATGACAAAAAGAGAGCTGCTTTTCTGATGGATTTAGCGGATGTGTGTATGGAAAAAGGACGTCCCCTGACAGAAACTGAATGTGAAATTTTACTGGAAAATTATCAAAGCAAAACCCTAAAAGAAGCATTTGCAGATAAAGAAGCACTTTCGGGTAAGGAGGCACAATCCGGAAAAGAAGCTTGTCCGGTCAGGAAAGTATCCCCAGGAAAGGTGGTTCTGGTGGGAGCCGGTTGTCTGTCCTATGAATACATAACACTGCGCGGCATGCAGGAAATCAGAAAAGCACAGGTGCTGATTTATGATGCGTTAATTGATACAAGGCTTCTTGATTTTACCATTGAAAACTGTGAAAAAATCTGTGTAGGAAAACGCAGTGGCAGACACAGCATGAAGCAGGAAGAGATTAATATGCTGCTGATAGAGAAGGCAAAAGAAGGTGCGCATGTTGTAAGGTTAAAAGGCGGTGACCCATTTGTCTTTGGCAGAGGAAATGAAGAAGTAGACGCACTGACGGAGGCTGGCATTGAAACAGAAGTAATTCCCGGCATTTCCTCCTGCATTGCAGTGCCGGAGCTTGCCGGAATTCCGGTGACGGAGCGGAAGGTCAGCCGGAGCTTTCATGTAATGACCGGGCATTTTGCCGGAGATGAGGAATCATTAAAAGATGAGATTCACAAAATGGCTGCCATGGATGGAACCTGTGTCTTTCTGATGGGATACACAAGACTTGCGGAGATTGTAAGAGAATTACAAAACGGCGGTGCAGCGGTAGAGACACCGGTAGCAGTAATTCATGGAACTTCTGATGGAAGCAGCCGGGCAGCATATGGAACACTTCTTACCATCGAAAAAGAAGTGCAGGAGAAACAGATTCCAATGCCAGCAGTGATTGTGGTAGGAGACACCGTCCATTTACCGGAGTAAAAAAGAAAAATTTTCAGGACTTTTCGGGAAAATCGAGGTCCTGAAAAAAATTTCTTACTTTTCCTATTGACCATATATGAATTATAGGGTATTATGGTAAATAGTTACAGGGAAGGAGAAAAAAGGAAATGGCGAAAATAGCACAATCTCTGACAGAATTAGTTGGTAATACACCAATACTGGAACTGAAAAATTACGAAGAAGCAAAGCATCTTCCGGCACACCTTTTAGCAAAGCTTGAGTATTTTAATCCATTGGGCAGTGTAAAAGACCGTGTGGCAGAAGCAATGATAGAACAGGGAATAAAAGACGGGCTGATTAATGACAAGACCGTTATTATAGAACCGACCAGTGGCAATACCGGAATCGGGCTGGCATTTGTATGTGCGGCAAAGAAGCTGCATCTGATTTTAACCATGCCGGATACCATGAGTGTTGAGCGAAGAAAGATTGTAACAGCACTGGGAGCAGAAGTGGTACTGACCCAGGGACGGCTTGGCATGCGGGGCGCAATTGAGAAGGCAGCCCAGTTAAAAGAAGAATATGGAAATGCATTTATTCCACAGCAGTTTGAAAATCCGGTCAATCCAAAAATCCATGAGCTTACTACCGCAGAGGAAATCTGGCGGGATACGGACGGGAAGATAGACATCTTTGTAGCTTCCGTAGGAACCGGTGGAACACTGACCGGAACAGCAAGAGGCTTAAAGGCAAAGAAAGCAGATATTAAGATTGTGGCAGTAGAACCTGCAACTTCCGCCGTTCTTTCCGGAAAAGAACCGGGACCACATAAGATACAGGGAATCGGCGCAGGATTTATTCCGAAGGTTATGGATTTGTCACTGGTTGATGAGATTATTCCGGTAGATAATGATGTGGCATTTGATACCACAAGAGAAGTGGCAAAGACGGATGGACTCCTGATTGGAATCTCGTCCGGTGCAGTCTTACATGCAGCAGAAGAACTGGCAGGCAGACCGGAGAATAAAGATAAAAATATTGTTATCTTAATGCCGGACAGCGGAGAGCGGTATTTATCCACCTCTTTATTCGAATTATAAAATCAATGAAAAGAGATAGAAAGGAAATGTTGGGTGACATGCAGAAGAGCAGAAAACAGCAGGGAAAGAAAATTACATATCGTTACCACATCACTGCACTTTTACTTGCAGTCATGATGTTGCTGCTCAGTGGATGTGGCAGACAAAAGAGTGATGTCATTACCATAACCAATGTTTCCTATGATCCGACCAGAGAGTTTTATGAAGCATATAATAAAATGTTCATACAGCATTATGAAGCAGAAACCGGAAAAAAAGTGGAAGTCATCCAGTCTCATGGAGGCTCCGGCATGCAGGCACGTTCCGTAGTGGAAGGTTGTAATGCAGATGTGGTGACACTGGCACTGGCACATGACATTTCGTTGATAGAGGATACCGGATTGATTAATGAGGGCTGGGTGGATCAATTCCCGGATGAATCCGCACCATATACTTCAACCATTGTCTTTCTGGTACGAAAGGGAAATGAGAGAAATATCAAAGACTGGGATGATTTGATTCAACCGGGTGTTGAAGTAATCACGCCGGATCCGAAGAGCAGCGGCGGTGCATGCTGGAACTTTCTGGCAGCATTAAGCTATGCAAGGGAAAAGGATTATAGTGAGGCAGAACAAAAGGAATTCTTAAAAGAACTATATGCCAACGTTTCCGTGATGGATTCCGGAGCAAGAGGTTCCACAACCACCTTTGTGGAAAATAGAAAAGGCGATGTTCTGATTGCATGGGAAAATGAAGCCATGACAGTACTTAAGAATTATCCGGGAGAATATGAACTGATTTCTCCGACGGTCAGTATCTTAGCACAGCCCAGTGTGGCAGTGGTAGATGATAATGTAGATTTCAATGGAACAAGAGATGTGGCAGAAGCATATTTATCTTATTTATATGAAGATGATGCACAGCGGCTCGCCGCAGAGAATGGTTACCGTCCATCCAATCAGGAAATTTTAAAGGAATATGAAGATACCTTTGATCTGACGATGACACTTTGGAGCATTGATGATTTTGGTGGCTGGGATCAGGCATATAAAGATTATTTTGCTGATGATGCCTGGTTCGATGAGATATATAACTACTAGAAGAAGAGGCAAGTATGAAAAGACGATTCCGTAAAAATAAAAAAATCAGAGTCATACCGGGATTTCATTTAACGCTTGGAATTACAGTTACAATGCTTTCACTGATTGTGCTGATTCCACTGGCATCCGTAATGGTATATTCTTTAAAGTTATCTCCGTCAGAATTTTTCGGACTTCTGACCAAGTCAAATGTATTATATGCATTTGCCACCAGCATCGGATG
This sequence comes from Roseburia sp. AF15-21, assembly GCF_003479505.1. NCBI lineage: Bacteria > Bacillati > Bacillota > Clostridia > Lachnospirales > Lachnospiraceae > Roseburia > Roseburia sp. AF15-21. Next base: position 420,675 of record NZ_QUHG01000002.1, read on the forward strand.
TTCTTTCTTAGCAGCATGTATCAATGTGGTGTTTGGTGTGATATTAGCCTGGACGCTGACCCGGTATGATTTTCCGGGAAAACGGATTTTAGATGGATTTATTGAACTTCCATTTGCACTGCCTACTGCAGTTGCGGGTATTACTTTATCAAAGATGTATTCCGACACCGGAGTCATCGGAAAGCCGTTAGCAGTCCTTGGAATAAAAGCAGCATATACCCATGTGGGACTGGTCATTGCACTGGTATTTGTGGGAATTCCGTTTGTCGTGCGTTCCGTTCAGCCAATATTGGAAAAATTGGATGGACAGTATGAAGAGGCAGCTTATATCCTTGGAGCAACACCTTCGAAAACATTTTTCAAAGTAATCTTATCTGAGATGAAACCGGCAATTTTAACCGGATTTGGACTGGCATTTGCCAGAGGAGTAGGAGAGTATGGAAGCGTTATCTACATATCCGGCAACAGTGCCAAGGAGCATACACAGGTAATTTCCTATGTCATTATGCAGAAATTAAATTATATCGATTATGCCTCTGCAACAGCAATTGCACTGGTTATGTTAATCATATCATTCCTTATTTTATTTGCAGTAAATATCATTCAGATGAAGCAGGCGCAACGCACGAATCAGTTATAGAAGGAGAAAAGTATGAATGAGCTTGAAAAACTGGAAAAAAGAAAAAAACGTACGCGTCATATTCTGATTACAGTCAGTGTACTGTTCCTGTTCCTGATGCTGGTTCTTCCGCTGCTCTGCATCATTGCAAGTTCCTTAAAAGAAGGATTTGCCTTTTACATGCAGTCCATCCGGACAGATTATGTAAAGAGTGCTTTAAAGGTAACTCTGATTGCAACAGTGGCAGCGGTGGTGATTAACACATTCTTTGGATTATGTGTTTCATGGCTTTTAACCAAGTTTTCCTTCCGAGGAAAACAGGTGCTGGCAACCTTGATTGATATTCCGTTTTCCATTTCACCGGTTATCGTGGGACTGGCATTTTTGATGACATTTGGAAGACTGGGCTGGACCTATCCATTTATCCGGGCAATTAACCAGTTTTTTGGAACGAATATCAGAATCGCTTTTGCAATTCCGGGCGTTATTTTAGCAACGGTATTTGTAACATTTCCTTATGTATCAAGGGAAGTGATTCCGGTTTTAAATGCTCAGGGCAAGGACGAAGAAGAAGCAGCAGCCCTGATGGGAGCCGGCGGACTGAAAATCTTTTTTAAGATTACATTTCCACAGATGAAATGGGCATTGCTCTATGGAGTCATCCTTTGTACATCGAGAGCCTTGGGAGAGTTCGGTGCGGTCAATGCTCTGTCAAAGACAAGAGGAGAGACCTTTACACTTCCACTGGAAATCGATGCATTATATATGTCGGGTACAGAGCAGTCCGTTACTGCAGCATTTGCAGTATCCTCGCTTTTGGTTATTCTGGCAGTTATTATATTATTCCTTCGAAATATTCTGGAATATCGGGCAAAAACAAGAAGGGAGAGCCGCTGATATGTATGTTGAAATGAAAGATATATGCAAACAATATGGCAGTTTTAAAGCTTCTGATCATGTCAGCTTTGGCATTGAAAAAGGAAAACTGGTGGCACTGCTTGGACCATCCGGCAGTGGAAAGACAACACTGCTTCGTATGATTGCAGGACTGGAAATGCCAAATTCCGGAGACATTTACATCGATGGAAAACGGGTCAATGATGTACCGGCTTCCAAACGAGGCATCGGATTTGTTTTTCAGAACTACGCATTGTTCCGCTATATGACGGTATATGACAATGTGGCATTTGGACTGGAGCTTCAGAAGGTGCCAAAGAAAGAAATTAAGAAGCGGGTAATGGAGCTTTTGGAGATTACCGGACTTTCCGGTATGGAGAAGCGGTATCCGAACCAGTTGTCCGGCGGACAGCGGCAGAGAGTTGCTTTTGCAAGGGCACTGGCACCAAGACCACAGGTACTGCTTTTGGATGAACCGTTTGCAGCAATTGACGCCAAGGTTCGTTCGGAATTAAGACTCTGGCTTCGCAGTGTAGTTACAAAGCTTGGAATCACCAGCATTTTCGTAACCCATGACCAGGATGAAGCCGTTGAGGTGGCAGATGAGATTATCATTACTAATCACGGAACCATCGAACAGATTGGAACACCGGCAGAGATTTATAATACACCGGATACTCCGTTTGTAGCACAGTTTATTGGACGTTCTTCCCTAGTGGAACATTACGAAGAACTGCATGGATTTGATAAAATCGAGGGTGCAGCGAAAGCAGTCATCCGACCGGAATTTGTAAAGATACATAAATTTGGCAAAATTGACCGCTATATGAGTGCATCCCAGGATGGCATTGTAAAGGATATCGTATTCCGTGGAAACCGTCTGGATGTTACGGTAGACGTAGGCGGCATTGAGATAATCTGTGAGTGGCCATTGGAAAAAGAAAGTCTTGAAATCGGAGAGAAGGTAAGCCTTTTGATTTACCGGTTATATGTGCTGGATAAAGAGCGGACGTATCTCTGTGAAAATAAAGAAATGCAGGAGGATGATGTATTCTACATCTAAGTTGCTATGGAAATTAAGAACAGAAAAATATTGGATACAGACATTTTAATTATTGGCGGTGGAACCGCAGGCTGTTATGCAGCACTGACCATTGCAGAACAGTCCGATGCGAAAGTTATCATTGCAGAGAAAGCCAACATCAAAAGAAGCGGCTGTCTTGCAGCCGGAGTAAATGCCATTAATGCATATATCGTAGAGGGCAGAAAGCCGGAAGATTATGTGGATTATGCAAAAAAGGATGCAGACGGCATCGTAAGAGAGGATTTGCTTCTTACTATGTCGGAGGGCTTAAACCGTGTAACAGAGAAAATGGAGAAGCTTGGTCTTGTCATTTTAAAAGATGAAAATGGCAGATATGTGGCAAGAGGAAACCGGAATATCAAAATCAACGGTGAGAATATCAAGCCATTACTTGCTTCTGCAGTAGAGGTACTGCCAAATGTTACGATTTTAAACCGGGTGGCAATTACCGATTATCTGGTAAAGGAGAACAGGATTTATGGTGCAGTGGGATTTTCCATTGAAAATGAGACAGCAGTAGAAATCCGGGCGAAGAAAGTGCTTTGTGCAACCGGTGGAGCATCCGGTCTTTACCGGCCGAACAATCCGGGATTCTCCAGACATAAGATGTGGTATCCACCATTTAATACCGGAGCCGGTTATGCTATGGGAATTGAATCGGGAGCAGAGATGACCACCTTTGAAATGCGTTTTATTGCACTGCGTTGCAAAGATACCATCGCACCGACCGGAACCATTGCACAGGGTGTGGGAGCAAAGCAGATAAATGCCCTTGGCGAAGTATATGAGACAAAATACGGACTTACCACTTCACAGCGTGTGTATGGAACCGTAAAAGAGAATTTATTAGGACATGGTCCATGCTATCTTCGGACAGAAGGAATCAGTGCAGAGCAGGATGATTCCTTAAAGAAGGCTTATCTTAACATGGCACCGAGCCAGACCTTAAAATGGATTGAGCAGGGAAAGAACCCAAGTGAGCAGAATGTGGAAATCGAAGGAACCGAGCCGTATGTGGTAGGTGGACATACCGCCAGTGGTTATTGGGTTGACACCAGAAGAGAATCTACGATTCACGGACTGTATGCAGCCGGAGATGTGGCAGGAGGCTGTCCACAGAAATATGTAACAGGAGCCATGGTCGAGGGCGAGATTGCAGCAAAGGCAATGGTAGAAGACCTTGCAAAAGAAAATGCTGCAAGCTATGAAATGACCGGAGAAGAGAAAGCATTCTGTGATAGCAGATTTGAAGAAAAGATAAAAGAGTATGATAAGATTTTAACAAATCAGTCCGGTTTATATGATACGGAACAGTTAGAAGAAGCTATGCAGAAGGTAATGGATACCTATGCAGGCGGAATCAGCAATCATTATCAGTTTAATGAAAACCAGCTGAATCTGGCAGAAGAGAAAATCGAAAAGTTAAAGGAACTTTCGAAGGAGCTTGGAGCTTCCAATATGCATGAGCTGATGTTTGTCTATGAGCTTAAGAACCGGCTGACGGTCTGTGAGACACTGATTTATCATCTGAGAGCCAGAAAGGAAACCCGATGGCACAGTTTTGCAGAAAACTTAGATTATCCGGATAAGAGTGATGAGTGGTTAAAATATGTCAATACCAGAAAAGAAAATGGTAAAATCCATGTGCTCTTCCGGGAATTAGTAAAGCGAGGTGAGACCTATGAGCATAGCTATTAATCAAAGCAAATGTGTGGGATGTGGCAGATGCAGTCAGGTCTGTCCGGGAACACTGATTGGAATGGACTCTGACGGAAAGGCATGTATGCTGTATCCGAAGGACTGCTGGGGCTGTTGCTCCTGTATTAAGGAATGTAAGGTAGATGCCATAGCACTTTACTTGGGTGCAGATATGGGCGGCATGGGAAGTAAGATGAGTGTAGCAAGCCGGGAACAATATCTGGACTGGAAGATAGAGAAACGGGATGGCACCGTAGAAACCATCGTTATTGACAGAAAGCAATCGAATCAATATTAATAAATCGCCACAGGGTGGCAGAAAGAGGTAAGTATGGGTGAATTATCACATTTGGATGAACTGGAAGCAGAAGCAATTTACATCATAAGAGAGGTGGCCGCAGAGTGCGAGAAGCCGGTTATGCTTTACTCCATTGGAAAAGATAGCTCCGTAATGCTGCATCTTGCCATGAAAGCATTTTATCCGGAGAAGCCGCCATTTCCATTCCTGCATGTAAATACCACATGGAAATTCAAGGAAATGATTCAATTCCGTGATGAGACAGCAAAGAAGCTTGGCATTGAAATGTTAGAGTATATCAATGAAGATGGTGTAAAGAAGGGCATTAACCCATTCGACCATGGCTCTGCATATACCGATATCATGAAAACACAGGCATTGAAGCAGGCATTGAATAAATATGGATTTACCGCAGCATTTGGCGGTGGCAGACGAGACGAGGAAAAATCCCGTGCAAAGGAAAGAATTTTCTCCTTCCGTAATGAAAATCATGCCTGGGACCCGAAGAACCAGAGACCGGAAATGTGGAAACTTTACAACGCCAAAATCAATAAAGGCGAGAGCATTCGTGTATTCCCGATTTCCAACTGGACAGAAACCGATATCTGGCAGTATATCAAACGTGAAAAAATTGACATTGTGCCATTATATTTTGCAGCAGTACGTCCGGTAGTATATCGTGATGGAAATATTATCATGGTGGACGATGATCGTATGCGTCTGCTTCCGGGAGAGAAAATCCAGTACAAGAGTGTACGTTTCCGTACCTTAGGATGCTATCCTTTGACCGGAGGAACAGAGTCAACAGCAACTACATTGGATGAAATTATCGATGAGACTTTAAGTGCAGTATCTTCCGAGAGAACCACCCGTGTCATTGATAACGAAGCAGCAGGCAGTATGGAAAGAAGAAAGAGAGAGGGGTATTTCTAAGATGAGTGGATTATTAAAATTTATTACATGCGGTAGTGTGGATGACGGAAAGTCCACTTTGATTGGACACATCCTTTATGATGCAAAGCTTTTGTATACAGACCAGGAAAAAGCACTGGAATTAGATTCCAAAGTAGGAAGCCGCGGCGGAGCAATTGACTATTCTCTTCTGTTAGACGGACTGATGGCAGAGCGTGAGCAGGGTATTACCATTGACGTAGCATACCGTTATTTTACAACAGACAACAGAAGCTTTATCGTAGCAGATACACCGGGTCATGAAGAGTACACCAGAAACATGGCAGTTGGTGCATCCTTTGCAGACCTTGCAGTTATCTTAATTGATGCAAAACAGGGTGTACTGGTGCAGACCAGAAGACATGCCAGAATCTGTGCATTAATGGGAATCAAATTCTTTGTATTTGCAGTAAACAAAATGGATCTGGTAGACTACAGCGAAGAACGTTTCAAAGAAATCGAAGCACAGATTAGGAAATTAGCAGACGAACTGAAGTTAGAGAGCATTTACATTATTCCGGTTTCTGCAACAGAAGGTGACAATGTAACAACCAAGTCCGATAAGATTGGCTGGTACAAGGGAGAGGCATTGCTTCCATACCTTGAAAAAGTAGATGTAACAGAAAAGAAGCAGGAAGAGGGCTTCTATATGCCGGTACAGAGAGTGTGCCGTCCGGATCATACTTTCCGTGGATTCCAGGGACAGATTGAATCCGGTGAAGTAAAAGTCGGAGACGAAATTGTTACCCTGCCAAGCAATGAGCGTGCACATATCAAGAGCATTTTAGTAGGAGATAAAGACAGCCAGAGTGCCTTTATGGGACAGCCGGTTACGCTGCAGCTTGATAAAGAAGTAGACGTATCCAGAGGTTGTGTCATTGCATCCGGCAATAACCTGCCAATCAGCAAATCCTTTACAGCAACCATTCTCTGGATGGATGATGAGGAGCTGACACCGGGAACCGATTATCTGGTAAAACTTGGAACCAAGCAGATTCCTGGTATCTTAAAGAACATTCAGTATAAGATTGATGTAAATACCGGTGAATTTATTCCGGCAGGACAGCTTAAGAAAAATGAGATTGCAGTCTGTGACCTTGATTTGCAGGAGCCGGTTGTCATTGATGAATTCAAAAAGCATAAGACTTTAGGAGAGCTGATTCTGATTGACCGTATTTCCAATATGACTTCTGCCTGCGGTGTAGTAGAAGATGCTGCCGTAGATGAGAGCAAGGATTTAAAAGCAGCTTTCGTATATGGAAGTCTTAAGGGAAATGGAGACATTTTCGAAGAGTTCTATTATAACCTTGAGAGCATGACGATTGCCAAGGTACGTCCGGTTCAGAAGACCTATACCATTGGAGATGAGATTCCGGTAAGCGGGGAAAGCTATCAGTATCCGGATGACTTCGATATTGTCATCTTAAGAGAAAGAATCTTTGTACAGGTTCGTGGACGCAAGGTAGAAAAGATTGCACCGCTGGCAGAATACCAGTACAGCAATGTTCCGGTTATCAATGGAAGAGGCTTTGCCGTTGCCATTACATCTGCACAGGATGCACAGGCATTCTTAGACGAGCTGGCTGCAGCAGGTGAAAAACCATCCAGCGACTTCTTCAATAAGTGGTTACATTTTGAGACTTATCGTAAGATTATTTTCAAGGATGAAATCTGGTTATAGGAAATTAGTTGTAAAAAATAAGTCATAAAAATAGCTGGGAATACGCTTTTGCGGTTCCCCGTAAAAAATGCGGGATACAGGAGGGATTGATATGTCGATTAAGAAAATTGCAGCGATAGCAGGCGTTTCGACAGCCACTGTATCCCGTGTTTTGAATAATCCGGATTATAAATGTTCTTCCGAAGAATTGCAGCAAGGGCATTGGAATATCTGATTTCTCTGGGACATCGCAAAATTGGATATGTGGGAGATTGTCACAATGAGTCCCGCTATAAAGGCTATCAGGAAACACTTTTCCATCACAATATTGAGATGGACATTCAGTATGTCATTGAAACGGAACATCCGGAGGCAATCTGCCATGTGGAAGCGGTTTTGAATCTGCTTCAGGTGTTTACAAATGATGAAACCTATGTCAAAATAGAGAAAACAGTAGCAGAACGTGCGAAAGCAGGAGAGGTGATTACAATGTGTACGTTTGCGGAAGAGATGACCAACAAGGGAATAGAAATTGGCGAGGCACAGGGCATCAGGATTGGCGAAGCCCGTGGAATTGCCAGAGAAAAAATCAGTGTTGCAAGAAACCTTTTAGATCTCCTGACAGATGATGTGATCGCAGAAAAGGTCGGTCTGGAGCTTGCTACGGTGAAAGAACTTAGAGAAGAAACAAAGTAGAGGCATAAGAAATGGATAAAATAGCAGCGCCAACTCCGGAACAGTTAAAAAAGCAGGAAGCGTTAAAACAATATTTTGAAAAATTAGGCAGCGTGGCAGTTGCATTCTCAAGTGGTGTGGATTCCACCTATCTTTTGAAAGTGGCGCATGATGTATTGGGAGAGCGGGCAATTGCAGTAACTGCGTCCTCCTGTTCATTTCCAAAGAGAGAGTTAGGGGAAGCAGAAGCATTTTGCCGGAAAGAAAATATAAGACATTTTATTACAGAATCGGAAGAACTTGAAATCGAAGGATTTGCACAGAATCCTAAGAACCGCTGTTATCTTTGCAAGCATGAATTATTTGAAAAGATATTAAAGATTGCAGAAGAACAGAAAATTGCCTATGTGGTGGAAGGCTCTAACCTTGATGATAACGGAGATTATCGTCCGGGATTAAAAGCAGTGGCAGAGCTTGGAATAAAAAGTCCGCTCAGAGACTGTGGTTTTACCAAGCAGGATATCCGTGTTCTTTCGAAGGCATTGAATCTTTCAACTTGGGAAAAGCAGTCCTTTGCCTGTCTGTCATCCCGGTTTGTCTATGGAGAGACCATATCCGAAGAGAAACTTGCAATGGTAGATAAAGCGGAACAATTGTTGCTGGATATGGGATTTCATCAGGTGAGGGTAAGAATTCATGGAATGATGGCAAGAATTGAGATTGAGCCGGAAGAATTTTCGAAGCTGATGGAAAAGGAGAACCGGGAGAGAATTGTAAAAACTTTCCGGGAATATGGATTTACCTATGTAACCTTAGACCTTTGCGGTTACCGGATGGGAAGTATGAATGAAACATTGGAAAAGTAAGGAACTTACTCAAAGAAGTAGTAAGTTCCTTCCGCATCAGAGAACGTCTTAAGTGAAGTATGAAATACTTTATTTAAGACGTTTTTTTGTACGCATTCATCCGGAGTGCCCTGAAAGCAGATGGCACCGGATTCCATGACGATAAGTTTGTCTGAAATAGTAAGTGCTTTGGCAAGGTCGTGCAGCACCAGAAGAATTGTTTTTCCCTGTGCCTTTAAGATTGGAAGCATCCGGTAGAAATTATTCTGGCTTACCAAGTCTAAGAAGGTAGTCGGTTCATCCAAAATAATCGTATCGCAGTTCTGGGCTAAAGTCATGGCAAAGAAGACACGCTGTCTTATTCCGCCGGAAAGAGTGTCAGTTGCAACGTTGCGGTAATCCGTAACATGGGTAAATTCCATGGCATCTTCCACCAGTCTGCGGTCTTCTTCGGTGAGGCGTCTGGAGAAGCCAAGATATGGAAAGCGTCCATGCTCCACTAAGGTATGAACCGGAAGAGCAGGAATCACTTCACGAATCTGCGGTAAAAATGCAATTTTCTGGGCACGAAGGTGTCCATTCATATGATAAATATCTTCGCCATCTAATGTGATAGAGCCGTTAAAAAGCTGGCTGGATTTATTTAATACGGAAATCAGCGTTGTTTTGCCACAGCCATTTGGCCCTACGATGGTTGTGATGCTGCCGGTAGGAATTTCAACGGACAGATTTTTAATCAGAGGCACCTTGTGGTAGCCAATGGAAACGGAATCAAATTTAAGCATGGACTCTGCGGCCTCCTTTCTTTCCTAATAAAAGATATAAGAAAAACGGTCCGCCAACAAAAGAAAGAATAATGCCGGCAGGAAGTTCATATGGTGCGGCAATAACACGACCAAGAGTGTCACAGAAGAGGACGAAACTTGCACCTAAGAGAACACAAAGAGGAACTAAAAGCCGCATATCATTGCCGAAGAGCCGTCTTGCAATATGAGGAACAATCAGCCCGACGAAGCTTAAAAGTCCTGCATAGCTTACCACACAGCCTGCCAGTATACTGGAAAGCATCAACAGCAGAAAACGGAGCAGCGATACCGGAATGCCAAGGGAGCGGGCAACATCTTCTCCAAGACTCAGAACATTCATGTGGCTTCCGAAAAAGCAGGAGATGATAACCGCAATGACAATGGCAATGCCGGGAGCAAAAAGCGTTTTTGTGGTGACATCAGAAAGAGAACCAATCATAAAGGTTGTGAGGTTTAAAGTGATATCATCACTTAATAATTTTACCGTATTGATTCCTGCACTTAAAAAAGAAGAAACGGTAATACCTGCAAGAATGATGGTAGTACGTTTGCTGTCTGCCATATATGCCAGAGCAAAAATAAGAAGTGTCGTAAGGAAGGCACCTGCAAAAGCAAAGATGGCATTATGGGCTGCACGGCCATGGAAGATGGCAAGTCCAATCATAACGGCAAATCCGGCTCCGGAATTGACACCAATGGTATTCGGGCTGGCAAGGGAATTATTCATAACAGTCTGTAAGATAACTCCGGCGCAGGATAAACCCATGCCGGCAGCAATGGCGCCAAACATCCGTGGAATTCTGATATGAAAAAGTAACAGACCTGTGACAGAAGTCCGGTCATTTTGAATCAGGCAGGATAAAATCTCTTTCGGATTTAATAAAACGCTGCCGAAAAAAAGACTTGCCAACATCATAAGAAGTAGCAGGAAAAACATTCCGGCAAAAGATAAAATAATTTTTTTTCTCGTGTACATAGGAAATCCTTTCCGTTATTCCAGAAATATGTATTGTGTTTCCTGAAAAGTATTGTTGGAACAAAGAATGAGCCTTGGCACATTCTCGCGCCTGCGGCGGTCGCTTGCGTGAATAAAATAACATATTCGGAGAGAAATAACAATGCTCTGATAAATTAGTATTGACAAATTAGAAAAATATAGTAAAATATAATTCATACAAAACCAATAGGAATAATCGTAAATAGATTTTCCTAAGGCAGTTCAAAGTATTTAGTGCACAATAAGACGTGCAGGAATTGGAGCGTAAGATGAAGTTTAATACCGCATTATTACATGGAGATTTTCAGGGAGAACCAAATACAGGTGCAACAACAACTCCGGTTTATCAATCCAGTGCATTCGCGCATGAGTCGGCAGAGAAGTTAGAAAAGATTTTTCATAATCAGGCACCGGGATATTCCTATACGAGAATCAGTAATCCTACGGTAGATGCATTTGAAAAAAGAGTAACGGCGTTAGAGGGTGGCGTAGCAAGCGTTGCCTGTGCATCAGGAATGGCAGCACTCTACAATGCATTTTGTAATATCCTTCGTTCCGGCGATGAAATCGTATCCAGTGCCAGTCTCTATGGCGGCAGCATTGATTTATTCCGTGACTTAGAGGCATTTGGTATCACAACACATTATGTGGAAAACAATGACCTGGCTGCATTTGAAGCAAAGACCAATGAACATACCCGTCTTTACTTTGCAGAGACCATTGGTAATCCAAGACTTGATGTGACAGATATTACGGCACTTGCAAATCTGGCACATGAGCATCAGGTACCGCTCATTATAGATAATACGGTTGCTACTGCATTCTTAGTGAAGCCGCTTTCCCTAGGAGCGGATATTGTAATGAATTCTTCCTCTAAATACATCAATGGTCACAGCAATTCCATCAGCGGAATTATTACGGACAGCGGCAGATTTAAGTGGGATGTGGAAAAATATCCGGGCATGGCAGACTTTAAGAAGTTTGGACCATTTGCCTATACTGCCAAGCTTCGGAATGGACTGTTCCGCAACACAGGAGCCTGTCTGTCTCCGCAGAATGCATTTTATAACTGCATCGGGTTAGAGACACTGGGAATCCGGATGGAGCGTATCTGTGACAATGCAGCAGAACTGGCAAGGTTTTTTTTAAGAGAATATCCGGATGTAACAGTCAATTATCCGGGATTGGAGAGCAGTCCATGGCATGAAATCGCAAAGAAACAGTTTAAGGACCGTTTTGGTGGAATCTTAACCATACGGACCGGAAGCAAGAAACGGGCATTTGAAATAATCAATGCATTAAAGCTTCCGCTGATTATTTCCAATATCGGAGATACGAAAACATTAGTGATTCATCCGGAATCTACATTAAATGTACACAGTACCCCGGAAGAAAAAAGAGACGCCGGAGTATTTGATGATTTGATCCGCATCAGTGTCGGAATTGAAGATATCGAAGATTTAATCGAAGACTTCAGACAGGCAATGGATCAGAGCAGACCAGAGAAAAGCAAAGAGTAAATGGAGGAAGCAGACAATGGCAAAAATTGATTATGCGGCATTGAAAAAAGGCGGATTTATGCGCCAGAAACAGAAAGGATTCTTTTCTTTAAGAATTCAGGTAGTTGGAGGAAACCTGACAGCAGAAAATATTAAAGCAGTAGCAGATGTGGCAGAAAAATATGGAAAAGGCTATGTTCATATGACTTCCAGACAGGGCATTGAGATTCCATTTATTAACTTTGAAGATATAGAAGAGGTTCGTGCAAAGTTAGCAGACGGTGGTGTAAAACCTGGTGTATGTGGACCGAGAGTCCGTACCGTTACCGCATGTCAGGGCTCTGAAATCTGCCCGAGCGGATGTATCGATACCTATAGCCTGGCAAAGAAATTAGATGAGCATTACTTCGGAAGAGAGCTTCCACACAAATTCAAATTTGGTGTTACCGGATGTCAGAACAACTGTCTTAAGGCAGAAGAAAATGATATCGGTGTAAAAGGTGGTATGGAAGTAAGCTGGGTAGCAGATAAATGTATCAATTGTGGTGTCTGTGAAAAGGCGTGCCGTGAAGATGCTATCAAATGTACCGGAACAGAAGTTACCATTGATTATGATAAATGTACCAACTGCGGCCGTTGTGTAAAATCCTGCCCGACAGATGCATGGGAAGGAAAGAGCGGATATATTGTATCCTTTGGTGGATTATTTGGAAATCATATTTACAAAGGAGAACAGTTACTTCCGCTGATTACCGATGAAGAGACATTATTCCGTGTGACTGATGCAGCCATTGGATTCTTTGAAGAGCATGCAAATCCGGGTGAGCGTTTCCGTTTACTTTTACAGCGCGTAGGAGAAGATGAATTCCGCAAAGTAATCCGCAATGCATTTGAAGAAAAATAGAGTTGCCGGAAGCAGCAGAAAAAGAAAAAATCGGAATGGAAATTCAAAATAAAAATTATTATATGAGGAGAAATAAGATGGAAATCGAAGGAATCAAGATTGATGATACAGTAGATATTACCGATAAAGTGTGCCCGCTTACTTTTGTAAAGGCAAAGGTTGCAATTGATGAGTTAGAGGATGGCGAAGTCATTGCAATCCGTATGAATGACGGCGAGCCGGTACAGAATGTACCACGCAGTATTAAAGAAGAAGGACATCAGATTTTAAAACTGGTTAATAACGAAGATGGAACCTATAACCTCATTGTAAAGAAGGTTGAGGACTAAACATCTGGAAGGGAGAAAGAAATGGCAGAACGCGTAACAAAAGACACTTTTGAAGAAAAAGTATTGAAGAGCAGCCTCCCGGTGCTGATTGATTTTTACTCAGACAGTTGTGTTCCGTGCAAGAAAATGTCACCGGTCATTGGTGCTATCGCAGACGAACAGACAGAAAAATTAAATGTCTATAAAGTAAATACCAACTTTGATTCAGAACTGGCAGAAAAATACAGTGTAATGTCTGTACCAACCATTGTACTCTTCAAGGATGGCGAAGAAATTGCCCGTAAGAGTGGTGCAGAGAAAAAAGCGGTACTTGAGGAGTGGATTACCCAGTCCCTTGACAAATAAAAATAAAGAAAAGTGAGAGGAAGGAAATTATGCAGATTACAGTAGCAGGCGAAAAGAAAGAAGTAAAAGACGGATTAACACTTCCGGAATTAATTGAGCAGGAAAATGTAGAGACACCGGAATATGTAACCGTATCCATTAACGATGAATTTATAGAAACAGAAGCAAAGGCAACAACCGTTCTTAAGGATGGTGATAATGTAGAATTCCTTTACTTCATGGGAGGTGGAAGCTATGGCATTAACGGATGAGCAGATTGAACGTTATTCCAGACATATCATTTTAAAAGAAGTTGGCGCTAAGGGTCAGAAAAAACTTTTAAATGCAAAAGTTTTAATCATCGGAGCAGGCGGACTTGGAGCACCGGCAGCAATGTATCTTGGAGCAGCAGGTGTAGGTACCATCGGAATTGCAGATGCAGATGAAGTAGATTTAAGTAACCTTCAGAGACAGATTATTCATCAGACAGCAGATGTTGGCAAAGCAAAAGTGCAGTCTGCAAAAGAGACCATTAATGCAATGAACCCGGATGTAGAAGTCCGTACATATCGTGAATTCATTACCAGTGAAAATATCATGGACATCATTGCAGATTATGATTTTATCATTGACGGAACCGATAACTTCCCGGCAAAATTCTTAATTAACGATGCCTGTGTTATGGCAAAGAAACCATTTTCCCATGCAGGAATCATCCGTTTCAAAGGTCAGTTAATGACCTATGTTCCGGGAGAGGGACCATGTTACCGTTGTGTATTTAAGAATCCACCACCAAAGGATGCCGTACCGACCTGTAAGCAGGCTGGTGTTATCGGCGCAATGGGTGGTGTCATCGGAAGCCTTCAGGCAATGGAAGCAATCAAATACATCCTTGGAGTAGGAGATCTGCTGACCGGTCAGTTATTGACCTATGATGCAATTAAGCAGGAATTCCACAAGATTAAGCTTCCTTGGAATGGCAAGGGATGTGCCGTTTGTGGAGAACATCCGACCATAACAGAGCTGATTGATTATGAACAGGCAGAATGTACAGATAAATAAATGTATCAGTAAATAAATGTTATCAGATACATAACCCATGAAACATAGAAAGAGGATAGCATGATTTCATTAAAAAAAGCAGATTATGAAAAAATACTGGCACATGCCAAAAGCTGTGTACCAGAAGAGGCTTGCGGACTGATTGCAGGAACCAAAGACGGAGAGGATAAGGTGGTAGAAAAGGTATATCTGTTGACCAATATCGACCATTCCAATGAGCATTTTACACTGGATCCGAAAGAGCAGTTAGCAGCCGTAAAGGATATGCGTGCCAATGGTCTCATGCCTTTAGGCAACTGGCACTCCCATCCGGAATCTCCTTCAAGACCATCCGAAGAAGATAAGCGTCTTGCATATGACAGTAAAGCAAGCTATATGATTCTTTCTCTGATGGAACCGGAACAGCCGGTACTCAATTCATTTCATATTGAAGGCGACGAATCAACAAAGGAAGATCTGGTAATATGTTAGATGTAGTTATCATTGGAAGTGGGCCGGCAGGTTTAAGTGCGGCAATCTATGCTAAGCGGGCAAACCTCGATGCAGTTGTACTGGAAAAAGAATATCTTGGAACCGGACAGATTGCATACAGCAGCCGGGTAGATAATTACCCGGGACTGCCGGGCAAAGACGGTTATTCTTTAGGAGAGGCATTCTTAGAGCATGCCGAAGGACTTGGAGTAACCATTGAAGAGGCAGAGGTTACAGCCATTACAAAAAAAGAGCAAAGCTTTGTCATTTCCTGTGAAGATGGAAAGAACATAGAAGCGAAAACCGTAGTCTATGCGGCAGGCTGTCAGAACCGCAGATTAGGGGTGCCGGGAGAAGAAAAGCTGCTGGCAAAAGGAGTTTCTTTTTGTGCAGTCTGTGACGGTGCCTTTTATAAGGGAAAGAAAGCTGCAGTCATCGGTGGTGGAGATACCGCATTGGATGATGCATTGTATTTATCCGATATCTGCGAACAGGTATATCTCATTCACCGGAGAGCAGAATTCCGTGGAGCAGAGAAGACAAAAAAGAAATTAGAAGAGCTTTCCAATGTAACGATACTTACCAATACGAGAGTACAGGAAATCACCGGGGAAGATAAAGTAGATGGTATTATTTTAGATAACGGTGGGACAATAGCTGTAGATGGTGTTTTTGAAGCGGTTGGAATGATTCCAAATACGGAATTATTAAAGAACCTTGACGTTCTCGATGAGAAAGGCTATGTGATTGCAGGAGAAGACTGCAGTAGCAGTCTTGCGGGACTGTTCGTGGCAGGAGATGTGCGGACGAAAAGCCTGCGTCAGGTAGTCACAGCAGTTGCAGATGGTGCAGTGGCAATTCAGTCTGCAACCGGATATATCAAAGGAATGGAATAGAAAGAAGGAAACGTGTGTGAAAGGAATAGTGGACAGTGCTTCGGAACTGATTGGAAAGACGCCGATGCTCTATCTTCATAATTATATGAAAGAGGCAGGTGTAGAGGATGCGGCAATCATTGCCAAGCTGGAGTATTTTAATCCGGCAGGTTCGGTAAAAGACCGAGTGGCACTTGCCATGATTGAAGATGCAGAGAGAAAGGGAAAATTAAAGCCGGGAGCTACGATTATCGAGCCAACTTCCGGTAATACGGGAATCGGACTTGCTTCTGTGGCGGCTGCAAAAGGGTATCATGCAATTTTAACATTGCCGGAAACCATGACGGTAGAACGTCGGAATCTTCTGCAGGCGTATGGAGCGCATATTGTGCTGACCTCCGGGTATAAGGGAATGAAGGGTGCAATCGAAAAAGCAGAAGAACTTCATAAAGAGATTCCAGGTTCAATTATTTTAGGACAGTTTGAAAATCCGGCAAATCCAAAAGCCCATGAAGAAACCACAGGACCGGAAATCTGGGAACAGACAGAAGGCAGCGTTGATATTTTTGTGGCAGGAGTCGGAACAGGTGGAACCATAACCGGAGTTGGAAAATATCTGAAAAAGCAGAAGAAGTCCGTACACATTGTTGCAGTAGAACCTGCAACCAGTCCGGTTCTTTCACAGGGAAAAGTCGGACCTCATAAAATTCAGGGAATCGGTGCCGGATTTATTCCGGATACACTGGATACTTCTGTTTATGATGAGATTATTCCAATCAAAAATGATGATGCCTTTGAAGAAGGAAGAGCATTTGCCCGCAGCGAGGGAATTCTTGTGGGAATCAGTGCAGGAGCTGCATTAAAGGCAGCTGTTGAGCTGGCAAAAAGGAAAGAAAATAAAGGAAAGAACATTGTGGTGCTTCTTCCGGATTCCGGGGACCGCTATTTATCTACTCCTTTATTTGCAAAATAAAATCAGTGGAAAAGCATCAGGCATTCCGCTATAATATGGTAAAAGAGTCAAAAAGACTTTTACGAAAGGAAAAGAAGTATGTTCTATTTTCTTGTGTCGGTAAATATTATAGCGCTTATCCTGATGCTTTTTATGTTGGCAGTCTGCCTTCATAAAAAGCTCTCCAAAGCACAGCTTGCATTTATTATTTATGATATTTTTACCATGCTGTTTGTGGTGGGAGTTCATCTGGAACTGGTGCATTCGGATACCGTTGGTGAGGCACTTGCGGGGCTGTGTATCCAGTATGTGGGACAGGCAGGCTTTCTGATGGCATTTTTATGGTTTGCATCCGAATTTGGCAGATTAAAAATTCCAAAGTTTATTTATTTTATTCAGGCAGTAATTAATACAATTGTTTTGACAGGAGTATTTACGGCAGAATATCATCCATATTTTTATAAAACAATGCGGATATTGAAAGATGGCATATATCACCGGATTGAAGTTATACCCGGAATCATCTGGAAACTGCATTATATACATCTGGGAACGGTAATACTTGCGGTATTTATTTTGTGTATCATGCGTTACGGGGAGAGTTCACCGATTCATAAAAAGCGGATTATTTATATGATAGCAGGTGTGGGAACTTTTGCACTGGAATTAATCTTAAAGGGTCTGGGTGTATTTGGCAGTTATAATCCGGTAGTCATTGCCATGACAATTATGATGTTCTGCATGATGATGGCAATGATTCGTTATGGATATTTTGGCTCTCTGCAGGCTGCGGTGGATAATGCATTTAATCATGGAAAAGAAGGCCTGATTATCCTGGATGCAGAAAATAAAATTATTTCCGTCAATCAGCGTATGAAGGAACTTTTCCCGGAAATAAAGGTAGGAAGTGCCGCAAGCAGGCAAAAAGAAATCCTGCAGGCACTGACAAACCGGGAAAGGCTGTTGCATAAAAATGACCGCATCTATGAACTTCGTATGGAAGATATTGTGGAAAATGGTGAGAAGGATGGCTGCATGCTCTGGTTTATCGACCAGACAGAAAACTTGGAAATGATGCAGAGACTCCGTAGTGCGGATGAAGCGAAGACCAGATTTTTAATGAAAGTGAGCCATGAGCTGCGGACTCCGATGCATACGATACTTGGTATGAATGAAGTGATTTCAGAAGAAACATCAGAAGAAAAAATCCGTAGTTATACCAGAGAAATTGCATCTGCCGGTGACAGTATGGTTGCACTGATAGAAGAAGTGTTAGATGCTTCACGGTTAGAAAGTGGTACGCTTCAGATAAAGAAGGATGCATTTGCTTTAGAAGAGGTTATCAATGACGCAGCAGCCCAGATGAGACCACAGGCAGAGAAGAAATCTTTAAGCTTCCGGCTGCGGATGGAGGAACCATTATTAAAACCAGGAAAACATTTCTATGGAGACAAGGCACATATCCGTCAGATTATCATTAATCTTCTGGAAAATGCGTTGAAATACACAGATGAAGGCTTTGTGGAGCTGGGTGTAGAAAAAGCGGTGGAAAATGGAGATACCTTTTTAAAGATAACTGTGACTGACAGTGGAATCGGAATAGGAAAAGAAGAGCAGGATAAAATCTTTGAAATCTTTGAACGGGGCAATAATGCCAGAAACAGCAGAAAAGACGGAATCGGTCTCGGACTGGATATTGCAAGACAACTGGCAGAGGCTATGGGTGGAAGTCTCAGCCTGATTAGTGAAGTGACAAAGGGAAGTACCTTTACGGTTCGGATTCCGTGGGTAGAAGTATCGGAAAAACATCATTTTACAAAACAGAGTGCGAAAAGTATGAATGCGGATTACAGCAGCTTTACCATTCTTGCGGTAGATGATAATGAGCAGAATCTGATGGTATTAGAACATCTTTTACATAAGACAAAGGTTAAAATGGAAACCGTGATGGATGGAAATACTGCCGTTCAAAAATGTGAAGAGAAAACATATGATTTACTTCTTTTAGACCATATGATGCCAAAGCCGGATGGCATAGAGACGCTGCACCTCATCCGTGCAGATGAGAAAGGACGAAATCATTATACGCAGGCAGTGGCATTTACCGCTAATGCAACAGCTGGTGCAAAAGAACTGTACAAAAACGAAGGATTTGCAGAGTATATTACCAAACCGGTAAAACCGGGCACACTGGAGATTATGCTGCAGAAATATCTTAGGGATTATCTGCCGGAAGAAAATATGGTTTTCCAGGGAAACATGGATGATACAAAGGTAACAAAGCTAAGAGGCTTATTACATTATCTTGAGAAGAATGGAATTGCAGCAGAAGAAGGCTTATCCTATGCGGATGGAGATGAACAGTTCTATAAAGAATTGTTAGGCATCTTTGTAAAAGAAAAAGAGAAGAAGCAGCATCATTTAGAGAAAGCGTTCCAATCTCTTAAGGTAAATCATGTAGTAACAATGAAAGAAGCTGCAACTATCATAGATTCAGAAGCTGCAACAGATATAGAAATGATGAACAAATTATGGAAAACATTCGTAACCCAGTCCCATGGATTAAAGGGTGAAGCCTGGGGCATCGGAGCCAGAACGCTTGGAGATTTCTTTTACCAGCTGGAGTGTGCCGGAAAAGAAAAAAACATCGAAAAGATAGAGCATTTTTATCCGAAAGCCATGGAAGAGTGGCAGCAGGTAGTAGATGCTATTCAAAGAGTATTATAAGAAAAGCACGTCGCTTGAAATACAAAATGGGTGAAGCCCAAAAGTGTATTTTAACGGCGTGCTTTTTCTTATCTATTTCAGTAAAGAAAGGTCGCTTTATAATTGTCTCCCCATTCCTGCATGGCAGTAAGAATCGGACGCATGGATTCGCCGAGGTCACTGAGTGCATATTCTACACGCGGCGGAACTTCCGGGTAAACAGTTCTTGTAATAATTCCATCCTCTTCCATGGCACGTAAGCTGTCTGTTAAAACCTTCTGGCTGATTCCTTCCAAATTCTTTTTCAATTCATTAAATCTCCAGGGTCTTTCTAAAAGATTTCTTATAATTAATAGTTTCCATTTGCTGCCGATTAACTGGACCGTGGTAGCAACCGGACATTCCGGTAATTCGTCTTTTGTCAACATCTGTATTCCCTCCATTTGTTCAAATTGTGATATTAGATTCAAAAATAATGTAACATATAAATCTGCATGTGTATAGTGGTTACAAAAAGGTGCCTATGTAATAAAAAAGTGCGTACTTTTTTAGTGGAAAAACTCTTGCTATGATAAGTCTGCAACAAGGAAATTGCCGAAAAATAAAAGAATCAGAGGAGGAAACAAAAATGGCATTATCAAATCTTTTTGGATGGAACAACAAAGTGTACGCAAAGACAAGTACAGCGTGTGGAACAGCCTGCGGAGCAGCAGACAAACCAGAGGAGAAACCGGCAGCGTGCGGAACAGCCTGCGGAGCAGCAGACAAATCAGAGGAGAAACCGGCAGCGTGCGGAACAGCTTGTGGTGCAGCAGACAAACCGGAGCAGAAACCGGCAGCATGCGGAACAGCTTGTGGTGCATCTGACAAATAAGAAAGATTAGGAAAGAAGGGCAGGATAGGATGAGTCAGTATTTTTCGTTTCAATGGCATATTACAGATGAGTGTGACCAGCGTTGTAAACATTGTTATATTTTTTCGGGAGACGGATGCAGGGAATTAGAAAGCATGACATTCGACCAGATGCGTGAAGTGGTAGGAAATTGCGAAGACTTCTGCAAGGTTTATAACCGGGTACCATATTTTTATATCACCGGAGGAGATCCTATCCTTCACCCGGATTTCTGGAAGCTGCTGGTATTGCTGAAAAGCAAAAATATTCCATTTACATTAATGGGAAATCCTTTTCATTTAAATGATGAAATCTGCAGAATGTTAAAGGTGTGCGGCTGCGAGAAATACCAGATGTCTTTGGATGGAATGCAAAAGACACACGACTGGTTCCGCAAACCGGGCAGCTTTGACTTGACACTGGAAAAGGTTGGCTGCCTTAACCGGGCAGGAATCAAAAGTATTATTATGAGCACCGTATCAAAGACTAATTTAAAGGAAATTCCGGATATTATTGATGCGGTAGTAAAAGCGAAAGTTAAGGTATATGCATTTTCCCGCTATGTCTCAACTGGCGGAGAGGTAGACAGCAATCTGACTCCACAGGAGTATAGAGATTTACTGGAAATCTGTGATGCGAAATATAAAGCATATGAGGCGGCGGGATGTGAGACCTATTTTAATAGAAAAGACCATCTGTGGACATTATACGAATATGAAAACGGTCAGTTCAAATTGCCACAGAATGCAGTGGACGGAATGATTTATGGAGGCTGCAACTGTGGAAACTGTCATATTACAATATCTTCAAACGGAGATGTGATGGCATGCAGAAGAGTGATGGACAGCAAGGTGGCAAATATATTCGAAGACCGGCTGGCAGATGTCTGGCTCTGCCAGATGGAGAAATACCGGGACTATGATAAATTTGTAAAATGCAGTAAATGCGAACTGAAAGCATGGTGCAGAGGCTGTCCGGCTGTTGCAAACGGAGCGGCCGGAAATTTCTATGGAGCAGATCCACAGTGCTGGAAGACAAGAAATGAGATTACCGGGGAGGTGCTATCATGTTAATGGATATCATCAAATCGTGATAATAAAATAGAGGTGACAGAAAATGGATTTGGCAACATGTTTAAAGAAAATGCAGTTAGTAGGTGTGCTGGCATTTGCAACGGTGGATACAGATGGAGCACCACAGATTCGAAATATCAGTGCGATACATTATGAAGAAGATGCAATTTACTTTTTTTCAGCAAGAGGGAAAAATTTCTGCAGGGAGCTTCAACAGGATGGCAGAGTGCAGATTCTTTGTTATACCAGATATAAGGAAATGATTCGGATGTCCGGAAAAGCTTATGCAGTGGCGGAGAGCGAACAGGAAAAATTGCGGGATATTATTTTTGAAGAACAGCCTTATCTTGGCAATGTATATCCGGGCGATACCAGAAATATCGGAATTGTTTTCTGCATCGACAGAGCAGAAATAGAATATTTTAATCTGGGTGTTAATCCCATATTCCGGGAGACATATCAATTGGGAAATGCTGGAATAGAAGAAAAGGGATATTACATAACGGATGCCTGCATCGGATGTGGTACCTGTCAGAGCAGTTGTCCGCAACGCTGTATCACAGAAGGCGAGCCATTTACAATACAGCAGAATCATTGCTTGCACTGCGGAAGCTGTTATGAAAATTGTCCGGTGCAGGCAATTGAAAGAAGAGGATAGCATGAATCAGTCAGAGAGAAGACGTTATTTAATCGAAAGATTGTTAGAAGAGCGGAAGGGATATTGGAAAGAAGATAAGACTATGCAGATTCCAGCCGGAAAAGAAGAACAGAAAACACTGCTCCGGTCACTGATGAATGTCAGAATGCCATCTGCTATAGATGAAGAGTTTTTGCACATACAGGATGCTTATTTGCAGCAGGTAAATGCCGAAAAGGGAATCGTGACATTTTCTGAAATGGAAGAATTAGAGCCGGAGCTTTATCTTTACAAGGGAGACATTACGAGACTTAAGGTGGGTGCCATTGTAAATGCTGCCAACAGCGGAATGACAGGCTGTTACCAGCCCGGCCATAACTGCATTGACAACTGTATCCATACTTATGCGGGAGTCCAGCTGCGGTTAGCATGTGCGAAGCTGATGCAAAGACAGGGACATGAAGAACCAACCGGTCAGGCGAAGCTTACATCTGCCTATAATCTTCCCTGTGAATATGTGATTCACACCGTAGGACCGATTGTAAGTGGCAGGCTTACAAAGAAACATGAGGAACTCCTTTCTTCCTGTTATCAGTCCTGTCTGGAAGCGGCCGATGAAAAGATCTTAGAGTCCATGGCTTTCTGCTGCATTTCTACCGGTGTATTTATGTTTCCAAATGAGCGGGCGGCTGAGATTGCAGTGGAAACGGTGAAAGCATATAAAAAGAGAACCGGAAGCCGGATAAAAGTAGTCTTTAATGTTTTTAAGGATTATGATGAAGCGTTTTACAGAAACCTGTTGTAAGTGAGAAAAATTAAGTTAAGGAGTACACATGAAAATAACGTTTGAAAACTTCCTTTGCGGAATACCGGCAAGGGATTATATCACTCAGGATATTCCATATCAGGAACAGATAAATGAAGCTGGAAAGATGTTAAAGGATGCCGATTATGTTCTGATTGGTGCGGGAGCCGGAATGAGCACGGCAGCAGGCACACAGTATGGAGGCAGCTTTTTTGAAGAAAATTTTGGAGAATTCCAGAAAAAGTATGGAAAAGGGCCCTATATGCAGGATATGTATTCGGCAGGTTTTTATCCGTATCCGGATGAAGAAAGCTATTGGGGCTACTGGTCGAAGCAGGCACTGCTCGGTGGCATGGAGCTTGATGTGACACCACTTCATAAGTGTTTATTAGAGGCTCTTTCTGATAAAAATATATTTGTATTAAGCACCAATGCAGATGGGCAGTTTGTGAAAGCCGGGCTGCCGGAAGAGAAAATATTCTGTACCCAGGGAGACTATTTTCATATTCAGTGCAGGCGGGGCTGCCATAATAAGATTTATGATGCAAGAAAGCTTTTTTCCCAGATGAATCAGGCGAGAAAAGACTGTAAGATTCCATCCTACATGGTACCGAAATGTCCGGTCTGTGGCGGACCAATGGATATGAATCTAAGAAAAGACGGATATTTCGTTCAGGATGAGGCATGGTATCATGCGGAAAAACTTTTCTCGGAATATCTTAGCGAAGCGGTGCATAAGAAACTTGTATTATTGGAACTTGGTGTTGGATTTAATACGCCGACCATCATCCGTTTCCCATTTGAAAAACTGGTGCGGGAGCATAAAAATATAAGTCTGATAAGATTAAACCTTGGCGCAGCGGTCGTGCCGGAAAATTTTGGAAAACGGGCAGTGGGCATTGATGCGGACATGGCAGAAAGCATCCGGGATATTGCTGGCTGTTGTAAATCAGAATGATTTATACGATCTTTCCATAAAATAAAAAGATAGAGGTACTTGACGTACAGAAAACTGTACAATATAATAAAAGTACAGAAAACTGTACATTGCTTTATGGAGGTGGTCTTATGCTAGCGGTTAATTATACAAATTTACGAGATAATATGAAAACATATATGGATAAAGTTACAGATGATTACGAAACAATGATTGTAACACGAAAGGACAATAAAAATGTTGTAATGTTATCAGAGGAAGCCTATAACAATTTAATGGAAAATGTCTATGTAATGGGTAATAAAGCAAATTATGACTGGTTAATGGAATCAAAAGAACAGCTTGAGAAGGGCAATTATTCTGTTCGGAATCTTGCGGAGGTATCTGTGGATGAATAAAGTTTTCACCGATAACGGATGGAGAGATTATGTATATTGGCAGACAGAAGACCGTAAGACATTAAAGAAAATAAATAGTCTGATAGAGGATATATGCAGAAATGGAAATGAAGGTATCGGGAAGCCAGAACCATTAACAGGAAATTTGACTGGATTTTGGAGTAGAAGAATAAATGATAAAGACAGGCTTATATATAAGATAGATGATGAAAACGTATATATTTTAGCTTGCAGATATCATTATAGTGATATGTAAAACAAATCAATAGATGGAAACTCTGAACTTTAAATTTTGATGGTTTCAAAATAATAAGACTTATGATATAATAATAGGCTGTATTAAGCTCCTTTTGCCAACATGGCAGAAAAGACTTTGATACAGCTTAAAAATTTGCATGAAAAATTATTTAGTAAAATAACATAGAAAGGCGAAAACCCTGATAACTTAAGGATTTTCGAACAGGTAAAAGATAAAATGAAACTTGGAATCGTAGGTTTACCAAACGTAGGAAAAAGTACATTATTTAATTCACTGACCAAAGCAGGCGCAGAATCAGCCAATTATCCGTTTTGTACCATTGACCCGAATGTGGGAATCGTAACCGTACCGGATAACCGTCTGAAAGTGTTAGGCGAGATGTATCATTCCAAGAAAGTAACACCGGCAGTCATTGAATTTGTAGATATTGCAGGACTTGTAAAAGGAGCCAGCAAAGGAGAGGGACTTGGAAACCAGTTCCTTGCCAATATTCGTGAAGTAGATGCCATCGTTCATGTTGTACGTTGTTTTGAAGATACCAATGTAGTCCATGTAGACGGAAGCATTGACCCGGTTCGTGATATTGAGACCATTAATTTAGAGCTTATCTTTTCTGATATTGAAATCTTGGAAAGAAGAATTGCAAAAGTTACCAAGCAGGCAAGAATGGACAAGACACTTGCAAAAGAAGAGGCACTTTTGAAATCCTTAAAGGCACATCTGGAAGAAGGAAAGATGGCAAAGACTTATCCGTTGAGTGATGATGAGGACGAGCAGGCATGGTTTGCATCTTATAATTTATTAACTGCAAAACCGGTTATCTATGCAGCAAATGTAAGTGAGGATGACCTTGCAGATGATGGCGCAGACAATCCACATGTTGCAAGAGTAAGAGAACAGGCAGCCGCAGAAAACAGTGAAGTATTTGTTATCTGCGCACAGATTGAACAGGAAATTGCGGAATTAGATGATGATGAAAAAGCAATGTTCTTAGAGGACCTTGGATTAAAAGAATCCGGTCTTGAGAAACTGATTGCAGCAAGTTATAAATTGTTAGGACTTATCAGCTACCTTACATCAGGAGAAGATGAGACAAGAGCATGGACTATTACCAAGGGAACCAAGGCACCGCAGGCGGCAGGAAAGATTCATACCGACTTCGAGCGTGGATTTATACGTGCAGAGGTGGTATCCTATGACCATCTGATTGAGTGTGGAAGCATGACAGCAGCAAAAGAAAAGGGACTGGTAAGATTGGAAGGAAAAGATTACGTTGTTCAGGATGGAGATATTATTTTATTCCGTTTCAACGTATAAGGAACCTTTTGAAAAATCCGGCATAGTATAAATAGAAGAAAAGGCACAGTGGGGCAGGCACATGATACGCTATTGTGAATTGTGTGAAAAGCAGGTGATTAATATTGCAGACTGTTGCTGCCTGGGAAATGTGGTGGATTTGGAACTGGATGAGTGCAATGGAAGAATCTGTGCACTGGTTGTAGCTGCGCCGGGAAAATTTTTCTGTATTTTTTGTCCGGCATGCGAATATATTATTCCATGGAAACGTGTTGTGCGGATTGGACCGGATATTATTCTGGTAGATGTCTGTGTAGAAGATGTGAAAAGTTAGTTGACATAAGAATACGAGAAAGTTATACTAAAAATAGTACGACCAATATTTGTAAAAGCTGATATCAGCAGTTCTTTATGAACATTTGGTGATGGAAAAACGGTATTATTTACGCAAAATTCAAAAAGCGTGTTTTGCGTAGTTTTTAGAATAGGAGAAAAAAGATGAAGTGCCCATTTTGCAGCAGTGAAAATACCAGAGTAATTGATTCGAGACCGGCAGATGACAATAACTCCATTCGCCGGAGAAGATTATGCGATGATTGTGGAAAACGTTTCACAACTTATGAAAAAGTTGAGACAATTCCATTGATTGTAATAAAAAAAGATAACTGCAGAGAGCAGTATGACCGTTCCAAGATTGAAGCAGGTGTACTTCGTGCCTGCCATAAGAGACCGGTATCCGTGGAGCAGATAACCAGACTGGTTGATGAAGTGGAGACAGAGATTTTTAATCGGGAAGAAAAGGAAATCCCAAGTACCGTAATTGGTGAGATTCTGATGGATAAGATTAAAGATTTAGATGCAGTGGCGTATGTTCGTTTTGCATCTGTATATCGTGAATTTAAGGATGTAAATACCTTTATGAATGAGTTAAAGAAAATGCTGGATAAATAAAAGAAAATCTTTTAGGAGAAAAGGGTTAATTTTTGTTGAATTTATCCGATAAAATTAGTAGCAGATAATTATGATGTGAGGAACGTGATCGTTATGAATATTTCAGGAATTCGTCCCAATGCGGGATTTTACGATTACAACAGCATACAGAATATCCGGAATGCAGTAGAAGATACACCGGTTGTTAAGGCGGTAGCAGATGCCGGTGCATCTGAACAGCAGCAGAAGGATACCTTAGAGACTCCGGTACGAAGAGAACAGGATTTTGGGGCAGCAGATTATGCAGCACAGTACCAGCCGGATCGTACCTACGAGATGAAAGGTTCTGAAAGTGATATACATAGTCTGGATGTTGAGAAGGCATTATCCGATATGCACAAAGATCAGGTACTGCAGCAGTATCAGTTCTTTGTGGGAGAGAACATTGAACAGAGCGGAATCCGGCAGATTACTGCAACGGATACTGCAAAAGTGCGAAATGTAGAAAACTTTAATTTATAAGAGCAATTTTGATTATAAAAAAGTAAGAGACCGTTAGAAGGTAAGATTCCTAAGAATTCTTAAGAATCTTACCTTTTTTACTTGCGGCAGTTATGCTTCTTTTGTATAATTAAATTCAGGCTTGCCTGAAGAACGGGAAGTATGAGAGAAAGAGGATAGGATATGAAGAAAGTGCAGGAAGACTGGAAGGAAGAAATGCTGCAGGTAGGAGTACTTACCAATACACATGGTGTGCGTGGCGAAGTGAAGGTATATCCGACAACAGATGATGTCATGCGTTTTAAAAAGCTGAAGCAGGTATTTTTGGATACTGGAAAGGAACCGATGGAGCTTCAGGTTACACAGGCGCGCTTCTTTAAAAATCTGGTAATATTAAAATTCAAAGAATTTGATAATATAAATGATGTAGAGAAGTATAAGAGCAGAGGGCTATATGTAACAAGGGAAAATGCTGTAAAGCTGGCTCCGAATGAGTATTTCGTGGCTGATTTGATTGGCTTAAAGGCAGTCGGAGATGACGGAGAAGATTTAGGTGAAGTAAAGGATGTACTTCAGACCGGTGCAAATGACATTTATGTATTACATAAAGATGGGGAAGATGATATTTTACTTCCGGCAATTAAGGATTGTGTAAAAAATGTCAATATAGAGGAAGGCACCATTACGGTACACCTTTTAAATGGGCTTCGTGATATTAATAAGAAGTAGGTAGCAAAATGAATTTTCATATATTAACATTATTTCCGGATATGGTAGAACAGGGACTGAATACCAGTATCATCGGAAGAGCAGTTGGCAAAGGCCTTTTAAATATAGAAACAATTAACATCCGGGATTATACATTAGACCGTCATAAAAAAGTAGATGATTATCCGTATGGTGGCGGAGCCGGGATGGTAATGCAGGCACAGCCGATTTATGATGCGTGGCAGGCAGTGGCGCAGAAGATTGGAAGAAAGCCAAGAACAGTATATCTTACACCTCAGGGCAATACGTTTCAGCAGGAAATGGCAAAGGATTATGCGAAGGAAGAAGACCTGGTACTGCTTTGTGGGCATTATGAGGGCATCGATGAACGTGTGTTAGAAGAAATTGTGACGGATTATGTGTCGATTGGAGATTATGTGCTGACAGGAGGAGAACTTCCGGCAATGGTCATGGTGGATGCGATATCCCGTATGGTGCCTGGCGTACTGGCAAATGATGAATCCGGAACCACAGAATCCTTTGAAGGAAATTTATTGGAATATCCGCAGTATAGCAGACCGGAAGACTGGATGGGAAAGAAAGTTCCAGCTATTTTACTTTCCGGAGACCATGCAAAGGTAGAAGCATGGAGGAGAGAACAATCCATTAAAAGAACCATGGAACGAAGACCGGATTTGCTGGCAGATGCAGATTTGACAGCAAAGGAGAAAGCAATGGTTGAGCATTTGCTGGACAAATCACAGGGTAAATGCTAGAATGTGTCTAGCAGTAATAGGAATGGAAGAGATTCCGCAGGAGGAAGACGGTAGTGAAAAGCTTTTTTGATGTGCTGAAAACGATGTTTTGCCGTAAAAATGCGAAGAGTTATGGGACGCCGGATCGAAGCAGAAAAGAGCCGGTGACACAGCAGAAGGTACAGATAAGAAATACAGAGACCAGAAAGGCAGCCCCTTCGTTAAAAGAAAACGAACAGCATAACAGGTCAGAGAGGACAAACAGTAAGGTGGATAAAGGAATGGATAAGGAAGATTTCTTATTAAAGCAGATTGATGAATTCCGTGAGAAAGCAAAACAGCTTCAGGCTTTGCTTGTTACAAAAGAAGACAAAGTGCAGGAATTACAGAATATCGTAGATGAAAGAGAAGAAAAAGCAAAAGAACTGCAGCATGTTTTAAATGCACGTAAATCAGAAGCAGATGTTCTTCTTACCGGAGTACACGGTCAGATGGAAGAAATGATTAACCGTGTAGAAGAAAAATTGAATGCACTGTCTGAAAAGATTGCAGCAGACGTAAGTGATTCCACAGGAAGAACCGCAGAACAGACTGCACAGATGCAGGCATCTTTACAGGAAATTTCCCAGCAGTTAGACAGCATGAAACTGGAACTGGCTGAGAAAATACATACCGAAGATGTAAAGTGCTACCGCAATATGCAGGACTTAATCAAAGAGCTTACCGTTAAGTTAGAGGAAAATGATACTTTAGAGAAGAGCTTGAATACCGTAAAAGGTTATGCAAAATGCTTAACCTGGTTTTCTGTTATCAATTTTGTAGTATTGGTGGCATTTATTCTTTATTCTCTTGGAGTATTTAATTTTTAAGCAGTAGTTAAAACGAGGAATTATATGACACAGGGAAAGAGAAAGACATGGGTAATTGGACATAAGAATCCGGACACAGATTCTATTTGTGCGGCGATTGCCTATGCAGATTTAAAAAATCAAACAGAGGACGGTATTTTTATACCGAAAAGAGCAGGACATATGAACGAAGAGACGAAGTATGTCCTAAAATTTTTTGATGTGCCGGAACCGGAACTGGTAACAGATGTCGGTGCACAGATTAAGGATATTGAATATCGTAGAACGGAGGGCGTCAGCAGTCACATTTCCATTAAACGGGCATGGGAGCTGATGAAGAATTTAGATGTCGTGTCATTGCCGATTACTGACAATGAGAACAATCTGCAGGGAATGGTTGTTACCAGTGATATTGCAAAATCCTATATGGATGTATTGGACAACCGGATTCTTGCAACTGCCCGGACGCAGTATAAGAATATTGTTGAAACTTTAAATGGAACTCTTGTAACAGGAAATGAGCATGGTTACTTCATAAAAGGTAAGGTTGTTGTTGCGGCTACCACACCGGATATGATGGAGCAGTATATTGAAGATGACGATATGGTTATCTTAGGAGACCGTTATGAATCACAGTTCTGTGCATTGGAAATGAATGCAAGCTGTGTGATTGTCTGTTCCGGAGCGAAGATTACAAAGACCATTGTGCAGCTTGCAGAAGAGAAAGACTGTATGCTTATCAGCACACCATATGACACATTTACCGTGGCGCGTTTGATTAATCAGAGTATGCCGATTAAATATATTATGAAAAAGGAGCATCTGATTACATTCGAATTAGAGGATTATGTGGATGATGTGAAAGAGACTATGTCTAAAGTGCGTCATCGTGATTTTCCGGTACTGGATGAGAATGGAAAATATGTCGGTATGTTTTCCAGACGAAATCTTTTAAATTTACAGAAAAAAC
Source organism: Roseburia sp. AF15-21 (assembly GCF_003479505.1). Lineage (NCBI taxonomy): Bacteria > Bacillati > Bacillota > Clostridia > Lachnospirales > Lachnospiraceae > Roseburia > Roseburia sp. AF15-21. The sequence goes on from NZ_QUHG01000002.1 coordinate 451,336, forward strand.
AGGTGATCCTTGTTGACCATAATGAAAAATCCCAGGCAGTAGATGGAATCGAAGATGCAGAAATCTTAGAAATTATTGACCATCACCGACTGGGCAGCCTTGAGACGATTGCTCCGGTATTTTTCCGGAACCAGCCATTGGGCTGTACTTCAACGATTATTTATCAGATGTATCAGGAAAAGGGAACAATCATTGATAAAAAGACAGCCGGAATTCTTTTGGCAGCAATTATTTCAGATACCTTGATGTTCCGTTCACCAACCTGTACACAGATGGACCGGGCAGCAGCAGAAGCGCTGGCGAAGATTGCAGAAGTAGATATTGAAGAGCTGGCCAAGAAGATGTTTGAAGCCGGCAGTGATTTTAAGAAAAAGACAACAGAAGAACTGTTTTATCAGGATTTTAAAACCTTCCATACCGATGAATTTGATTTTGGTGTAGCACAGCTTAGTGCCATGAGTGACGTGCAGCTTGGCATGGCGAAGAAGAAGCTGCAGCCATATCTGGAAATTGCATTGGGAGAGCAGAAACTGGATGCCGTATTTGTGATGCTGACGGACATTCTGGATGAGAATTCGGAAGTAATCTATGCCGGAGCACAGGCAGGCAGCCTTTTAAAGGAGTGCTTTGGAGAGCCGGATGAATCAGGCAGCTTTTACTTAAAGGGAGTAGTATCCCGTAAGAAACAGATGATTCCAACATTAATGGCAGGATTGCAGCAAGCGTAAATGCTTACGGCAGGATGATAGCAGGTATAAATGCCCATATCAGAGACAGAAAAAAGATAACAACTTATACAGGAGAATTGAAATGGCGAAAGAAACATGGAAGCCGGGTAATATGTTATATCCGGTTCCAGCAGTGATGGTAAGCTGCCAGAGACCGACAGAAAAACCGAATATTATTACGGTAGCGTGGGCAGGGACGGTATGTACGAATCCGCCAATGCTTTCCATATCTGTCCGCCCGGAACGATATTCCAATGGAATAATCGCGGAAACCGGCGAATTTGTTGTAAATCTTGTGACAAAGGATCTGGTCTGTGCCACAGATTATTGTGGCGTAAAATCCGGCCGTGACGTTGACAAGTTTGATGCCATGCATCTGACACCACTGAACCTTCCGCAGGTATCGGCACCGGGAATTGCAGAAAGTCCGGTAAACATTGCCTGCAAGGTAAGCCAGATATTACATCTTGGAAGCCATGATATGTTTCTGGCAGATGTAGTAGGCGTTACCGTTGATGATTCCTATATGAATGAAAAAGGTAAATTCGAACTGAATCAGAGCGGGCTGGTGACTTATTCCCATGGAGAATATTTTCTGCTGGGTAAGAAGCTTGGAAGCTTTGGTTACAGCGTAAAGAAGCAGAAGCCTTCAAAGAATGGCAGAAAGAAGAAAGCGAAGTAAAAGAGCGAAATAAAAAAGAATAAAATAAAAAGAACAAAATAACTGAAAATATAAGAAATTATAGAAAGCGGAACAGAGAGAAAAATCTTCTCGTTGTTCCGCTTTTTGAATAACATTTATTTTAGATATTTATTTTAAAAGTAAATCCATCAGACAGGCAAATACATCATCTGCCTGATTCTGCCAGTTGGTGCAGATGGCTTCCGCCTGTTCCTTTGTCTGGACAGTTAAAGTAAAATCAAGGCGGGTACGGCCTTTTTCCCGGAGCTGGCATCGCACACCGTATTCCTGTTCCGGTGTTTTGTAATAATCGGATAGATATGCATTTTCTGTTTTAATGGCAAGCTTATTTGCCTGAAAATAAGCAGCAATATCTTCTTCAATAGAAGGGGATATTTTGTCATGAAAAAAATGCAGCGTTTCTTTTCCTGCAGGAGTAATGATATACCGTGTACTGTTGTGGGTGTTTTCCGTACGGACAAGCCCGGAATCCATCAGGTCATGAATGACCTGCTGAATCGTAAAGTAGTCGGTATATTCCCTGTCTAAAAAGAAATCTGAAATCTGCGCATTGGACAATGGAAAATCAATATGTTCAAGCATGTGCAGAATAATTAATTTATATAAAGTAGCTGGTTCAGCCATAAAATCACCTCTTAGTTGCTAAGCGTCCCTGGTAAGTATTCCGCTCTTTTAAGCGGCGGTGAATCTGATTTAAAACAGTCCGTTTTCCGGTGCTCCACATCGGCGCAATCAGTAAATCCTTCGGACCATCGCCGGTAATCCGGTGAATCACCATTTCCGGCGGCAGAAGCTCCAGACAGTCAATAATCATTTCACAGTATTCATCCATGGAAAATACCGGAAAATGCGTCTTTTCGTAATAAGCGGCTAAATCGGTGCCGGATAATACATGAAGCAGCTGTAGTTTGATTCCCCAAACCGGGAGATTTGCAATTGCCTGAACGGAAGCAGACATCATTTCTCTGGTTTCGTGGGGCAGTCCTAAAATCAGATGAACAATCACCTTGATAGAAAGGGCGTGAAGGGCGAAGAGACTCTTTTGAAAAGTCTCATAAGTAAAGCCGCTTCGTGTAAACACTCTGGTGTCATCATGGATTGTCTGTAAACCAAGTTCCACCCAGACGGTTTTCTTTTCATTGATTTCGGCAAGCAGTAAAAGAATCTCAGGCTGCAGACAGTCAGGTCTTGTGGCAATGGAAATAATAACCACATCCGGGTCATTTACTGCCTGCATATAAAGATCCCGCAGGTGTTCCACAGAACCATAAGTATTCGTGAATGCCTGAAAATATGCAATGAATTTGTTACATTTTCTTTTTGCTCTCAGAATCCTTTTTTCAGTTTCTAATTGCTCTGTGATAGAAAGTGTGGGAGAGGCGGCGAAATCTCCGGAACCACCGGCAGAGCAGAAAATACAGCCTCTGGTATCTAAGCGTCCGTCACGGTTGGGACAACTGAGTCCGGCATTTAATGCAATCCGGTATACCTTTTCGTGATATGTATTTTTTAAATAGTAGTCCAGAGAGTGGTAGCGCTTCTCCCCCCACAGTGTAATCGTGCCGTTTTTCATTAGCGGATGTGTGATTTGACCGCCTGGCTTACCACTTCGGCAACACGCGGGTCAAATGCTTCCGGCATAATAAAGTCTTCATTTAATTCTTCATCAGATACTAACCCTGCAATTGCTTTTGCAGCAGCAAGCTTCATTTCTTCTGTAATCTGGGAAGCGTGTCCTTCTAAAGCACCTTTGAAGATTCCCGGGAAAGCAACAACGTTGTTTACCTGATTCGGGAAATCACTTCTTCCGGTTCCGACCACTTTAGCACCTGCAGCTTTGGCAAGGTCTGGCATGATTTCCGGAGTAGGATTTGCCATGGCAAAAAGAATGGCATCTTTATTCATGGATGCAACCATTTCCTGAGTCACGATATTTGGTGCGGAAACACCAACGAAGATATCAGCACCCTTTAATGCATCGGCAAGGGTACCGGATTCATTGGAAAGGTTGGTAACTTCGGTCATTTTCTTCTGCATCCAGTTTAAGTCAGGATAATCTTTGCCGATGATTCCCATGCGGTCACACATAATAACATTTTTAAAGCCGTAAGTCAGTAACAGTTTGGTGATGGCAACACCGGCAGAACCGGCACCATTTACAACAACGCGGCAGTTTTCTTTTTCTTTTCCGGTTACTTTTAATGCGTTGATGATTCCGGCAAGAACAACAATAGCAGTACCATGCTGGTCGTCATGGAAGACCGGAATATCAAGCATTTCCTTTAAACGCTCTTCAATTTCAAAACAACGTGGAGCGGAAATATCCTCTAAGTTGATGCCGCCGAATCCCGGAGCAATATTTTTAACAGTTTTTATAATTTCTTCGGTATCCTGTGTGTCAAGGCAGATTGGAACAGCGTTGACATTTCCGAATTCTTTAAACAGTACACATTTTCCTTCCATAACCGGCATGGCTGCGTACGGTCCGATGTTTCCAAGACCAAGAACAGCACTTCCGTCTGATACAACGGCAACGGTGTTGGCTTTCATGGTATAAGTATAAGCTTCTTCTTTATTTTCTGCGATGATACGGCAAGGTGCCGCAACACCAGGTGTGTATGCGATAGATAAATCTTCCCGGGTCTTTACCGGTGTCTTGGAGATGGTTTCTAATTTTCCATTCCATTTTTTATGCATTTCAATTGCTTTTTCGTTGGTATCCATAGTTCGTCTCCTTTTCTTAGCCATTGATTACTTCCGTCTAGTATCATATCATTAAAAAATTTTTAAAGCAAGAAAAAGGACTTCCTATTTGAAAGAAACTGTTGTATAATACGAAAAGACGAATCTTACGTTCCAATTATTTTTATTTCAAAAAGAAATCCCAATTATTTAGCAGATAATCAAATAAGCAAGAGGTAAGGAGAATAGAATGAGAGAGAAGTATGAAAGTCTTTCTGCGGCAGTGCTGCGTGAACTGGCGAAAGCAAGGGGAATGAAAGGAATTTCTACCTTAAAGAAAGCTGAGTTAGTAGAAGCGATGCTGGCGGAAGATGAAAAGGAAGCAAAGGTGCAGGAAGCAAAGAAAGAAGCAGAAGGCACAACAGAAACTACGGAGCAGGTAGCAGAAACCAGAACCTATCGCGCAGAACGTCCGCACCGGGAAAATGCAGCGAGGGGACATGAGGGCGAGATGCGTCGAAGCACAGTAAGACATACACCGGATGAGCATATTCCGGAAAAGGATGAAACTGAGCGTGTGGCAGAAGAAAACAAGGACTTAGACAGCGGTGTGAAGGCACATGGAATTCTTGAAGTTATGCCGGATGGATTCGGATTTATCCGTTGTGAAAATTATCTGCCGGGAGAGCATGATGTCTATGTTTCTCCATCCCAGATTCGTAAGTTCAATCTGAAAACCGGAGATATTGTGACCGGAAATACCAGAATTAAGACACAGGCTGAGAAATTCTCTGCATTATTATACATTACTTCCATTAATGACCTGCATCCGTCGGAGGCTGTAAAGCGGAAGAATTTTGAAGATTTAACTCCGATTTTCCCGGATGAGAGAATCCGGCTTGAGACAAGCCACAGTGCAATGGCAATGCGAATTGTAGATTTAGTATCTCCGATTGGTAAGGGACAGCGTGGAATGATTGTTTCCCCGCCAAAAGCAGGTAAGACTACATTATTAAAAGGTGTGGCGCAGGCAGTAAAACAGAATAATCCGGAGATGCATCTGATTATCTTATTAATTGATGAGCGGCCGGAGGAAGTTACCGATATTAAGGAAGCAATTGAAGGACCGAATGTAGAAGTTATTTATTCTACCTTTGACGAATTGCCGGAGCATCATAAGAGAGTATCCGAGATGGTAATTGAGAGAGCAAAACGTCTGGTAGAACATAAGAAGGATGTTATGATTCTCTTAGACAGTATTACAAGACTTGCAAGAGCATATAACCTTACAGTTCCGCCAAGCGGAAGAACCTTATCCGGTGGTCTTGACCCGGCAGCCCTCCATATGCCGAAGCGTTTCTTTGGTGCAGCACGTAATATGCGTGAGGGCGGAAGCCTTACAATCCTTGCAACAGCACTGGTAGATACCGGAAGCAAGATGGATGATGTTGTTTACGAGGAATTTAAGGGAACCGGTAACATGGAACTGGTGCTTGACCGTAAGTTATCTGAGAAACGTGTATTCCCTGCAATTGACATTGTAAAATCCGGTACAAGAAGAGAAGACCTCTTACTGACACAGGAAGAGCAGGAGGCTGTATTTATTATGCGTAAGGCAATCAATGGCATGCGTACCGATGAAGCGGTTGAGAGCATCTTAAATATGTTTGTCCGGACGAAAAACAACCGGGAATATATCCAGACTGTAAAAAAGACAAAATTTGTTTAAAAACACTTGCATAACAGCTTTTCCTATGCTACAATGAATAAGCTGTTTATTCGGAAACTAAACAGTATCGCACTTAAATTAGACAAATGTCGTAATTGCGAAGCAATTCATATATGAGAGGTGAGAGACATGAGAGAAGGAATCCATCCAGATTATTATCAGGCAACAGTTACATGTAACTGTGGTAACACATTCGTAACTGGTTCAACCAAAGAGGATATTCACGTTGAAATTTGTTCCAAATGCCATCCATTCTATACTGGACAGCAGAAAGCTAACCAGGCTCGTGGACGTATTGAGCAGTTCAATAAGAAATACGGCATGAAATAGAAATTGCACAATGTGACTGAAAGATAAGGTTGAGGTTTCTAATCTCAACCTTTTTTTAGAAACAGGAAGAGAGGTCACACATGAAATATTCGGGAATCGGTGGACAGGCAGTTTTAGAAGGCGTAATGATGAAAAATAAGGAAAAGTACGCCGTGGCAGTCCGGAAGCCGGATGGAGAGATTACCGTTGATACCAAAGAGTATTATGGACTGATTAAAAACAAGACATTGCGGAACATTCCGATTTTACGTGGAGTGTTAAGTTTTGTGGAGTCTTTGACGCTTGGAATATCAACGCTTACATATTCCGCATCGTTCTTTGAAGAGGATGAGGAAGATACCAAAGCAAAAAAGAAAGAATTATCAAAAGAGGCAGCAGCAAAAAAAGAAAAAGCAGAAATGGGTATTACTGTTGCATTTTCCTTTGTACTTGCCATTGGAATCTTTATGATTCTGCCATATTATCTTTCTTTGATTTTTCAGAAATTTATTACATCCCATGTGGCACTGGCGCTGATTGAAGGTATCATCCGAATGATGATTTTTTTGGCATATATTGCTTCAATTTCCTTAATGAAGGATATCCAGCGTGTATTCATGTATCACGGAGCAGAGCACAAATGCATTAACTGCATTGAACATGGAATGGAGCTGAATGTAGAAAACGTGAGAAAGAGTTCCAGACTGCATAAGCGGTGTGGTACAAGTTTTCTCCTGTTTGTAATGATTATCAGTATTATTTTCTTTGCATTTATTGATGTAAAGAGCCGGATTTTGAAGGTAGTGCTTCGTTTGCTGCTGATACCGGTGATTGCTGGTGTGTCATATGAATTTATCCGGCTTGCCGGAAAAAGTGATAATCCGGTAGTGAATTTCTTAAGTAAACCTGGATTGTGGCTGCAGAGGCTTACAACAAGAGAACCGGATGATTCTATGATTGAGGTTGGTATTGCTTCCGTGGAAGCAGTATTTGACTGGAAAAAATATTTGAGCGAAATGTAAAAGAAAAGGGCGTAATATATGACTTATAGAGAGGCAGTGGAATTTGGTACAAAGTGTCTTACAGATGCAGGAGTGCCGGATGCCGCACTGGATGCATGGTATCTTTTACAGATGGTATGCAGGATTGAACGCAGTTACTACTACGTTCACGGGGAAGAAGATATTACACAGGATGCTCAGAAAGAATATGAGATTGCAGTACAGAAACGTGCCGAGCATATTCCGTTACAGTATATTATTGGAGAACAGGAATTTATGGGGCTTCGATTCAAAGTAAATTCCAATGTTCTGATACCGCGGCAGGATACCGAGACTTTAGTGGAGCAGGTATTGAAGATTGTAAAGCCGGGGATGAAAGTATTAGACCTTTGTACAGGGTCTGGTTGTGTATTAATCAGTGTGTTGAAAAATGCACCGGAACTTACCGGTGTTGGAAGTGATATTTCGAAAACTGCATTGCTGGTAGCGAAAGAAAATGCAAAGATGCATGAAGTGGATGCGGACTGGATACGCAGTGATTTATTTGATAATATTACCGAGACTTTTGATGTAATCATGGCGAATCCGCCTTATATACCGACAGGAGAGATTCTGTCACTGATGCCGGAGGTGCGGGATTTTGAGCCGGAAAACGCATTGGATGGCGGAGCGGATGGTCTTGATTTTTATCGGAAGATTGCCGGACAGGTAAAGGATTATTTGAATCCTGGCGGATATGTTTACATGGAAATTGGTTATGACCAGGGAGAAGCAGTCTCTGAGCTGATGCGTAACGCAGGATTTACAGAAGTTGAAGTAATCAAAGACCTTGCACGAAATGATCGTGTGGTAAAAGGGAAAGGAAATTAAAATGTTTGATCGTTTAGAGGATTTATTGATTCGTTATGAAGAGTTGATGAGTGAGTTAAGTGAACCGGATGTGGCAAATAATCCGGAGCGTTTTCGTAAGCTGATGAAGGAGCAGAGTGATCTGACACCTATCGTGGAAGCTTATAAAGAATATAAACAGTGCAAGCAGAATATTGAAGATTCTCTTGCAATGCTGGACGAAGAGACAGATGAAGAAATGAAAGAACTTGCCAAAGAGGAATTAAATGATTCCAAGGCAAGAGTAGAAGAATTAGAGCAGAAACTGAAAATTCTTCTTCTTCCAAAGGATCCGAATGATGATAAGAATGTCATTGTGGAAATCCGTGCCGGTGCCGGCGGAGATGAGGCAGCTTTGTTTGCAGCTGAGATTTACCGTATGTATGTCCATTATGCAGAGAGCAGACGCTGGAAAGTTGAGACGATGGAATGCGAAGAAATCGGAATCGGTGGAATGAAGAGTGTTACTTTCATGATTACCGGACAGGGTGCTTACTCTGTTATGAAATATGAATCTGGTGTACATCGTGTACAGCGTGTACCTGAGACAGAGTCCGGTGGACGTATCCATACTTCTACTATTACAGTAGCAGTAATGCCGGAAGCAGAAGAAGTAGATGTCCAGATTGATGAAAAGGATATCCGAATCGACGTTATGCGTGCATCCGGAAACGGTGGACAGTGTGTCAATACTACAGACTCTGCAGTACGTCTGACCCATTATCCAACCGGAATTGTAATCTACAGCCAGACGGAGAAGTCACAGCTGCAGAATAAAGAGAAAGCATTTGCACTTTTACGTGCTAAATTATACGACATAGAATGCCAGAAGGCGCATGATGCAGAAGCAGAAGCCAGAAGAAGCCAGATTGGTACTGGTGACCGTTCGGAGAAGATTCGTACTTATAACTTCCCACAGGGACGTGTAACCGACCACAGAATCAATCTTACGCTCTATAAACTGGATAAAATCATGAATGGTGACATCCAGGAAATCTTAGATGCTCTGATTGCAGCAGACCAGGCAGCAAAATTGGCGAAGATGAATGAGAATTAATATGAATTAGTAAGAATCAAGAAAAGCGGTCTTTTGGTTAGGTCAAAGGATTGCTTTTTTCTTGCTTTACAGGAAATTGCTTTCCTGTAAAGTAAAAAACGCTTCGCGAGGATGCGCACTGCGGCGTATAAGGTAGATGTCGCAAGCGACCGCCGCAGGTGCGAGAATGTGCCAAGGTACATTCTTTGTTGTGGGTATTAGGATACTTTGGAGAGTCAAGTATTAGAGTCTATAAGAAAAACAAGAATGGAAGAGTAAATAGAAATCTCCCTTTTTACAAAAGTGTGTCTGATGCATACTAACTCATAATTATACGAAACACCACTCTTTTATTCATTTTTCTATTCACTTCTTACTAATGGGTATTCATTTTTACTTTAAGTTGTCGTGCAATTTATTAGAATGGAATTTTTGAAAGAGCCAGCATCTTGAATGGGCTGACTCTTTCAATGTCACCTGTAATTGACAAACTGGAAGTTATAAACATCTTTGCAAATATACCATATCTATTAACTGTACACCACACTCATAAATTGGGTGGTCATAATTGTCCGTAAAGAAATTCGGAATATTGTGAGATCGGACAAATCCGCATTTTTCATAAAACGGTACGGTCAACGGGCTGTCACCTGTTCCAACCTGCAAAATAGAATATTCATCTGAATATTTACTTACAAGGAAGTCAATCAATGCTTTCCCATAGCCCTGTCCTTGATTCTGAGGATCAACTGCAATATTTTTAATTTCAAGTATTCCATTATCTTCATCAGTAACGACACATTCAGCTTTTACATTACCATCTTCAAGTACATACATAGTACCTTTTTCAAGATAGTGATCAATCATATTTTCCTGCTCATCAGCTAATAACAATAATGCTATAAATTGCTTTTTATTCTCATTCACTTCTCGGATTTTCATATCTATTACTCCGTCAAACTAGAATTTTACGGTCTATCAGACTTTTTATTTACAGTTGTACTATCGTTTCATTTTTCGTCTTGCCTTAATCTTTCCTAAAAGTCCAGAAAGATACATTGCAAGGACTATTAACATACCACAATCTAACCCAAGACCTGCACTTGCTACTCTTTCATAGACACTTCCAGGTGTATCTAGTCCTGTAAATTCAATAATCACAAACGCAATCGTTCCTATTATTGCAATAACCGTAAGTACAAATAACTTTCCTTTAATTTTTTGATTAATTGTCTCTGTATAATCAGATAATTTCAATACTGTTTCTTTTATTTCTTCATTCATATTCTCGCTTTTTCTTTCTCCATCAATGATTTCAGGTATACTAACATCATAAAAATCAGCCAATTCAGCCAACAAACTAATATCAGGCATATTAGAACCCGTTTCCCTTAATTAAAGATATTGTTGGGTAAAAAAGAAAGGTCAGTCGATTTTGCCAATGAAGCGGTAGTAGATTTCTACTTCCTGCTCACGGCTTCCGTCCTCGCCCTTGACAGCTTCGTGGACGGTTATTTTTTCAATTAGAGTGTTCAGAAGTTCGGCGGTCAGCTCCACAGGGTTGACATACTGTTTCATCAGGGCAATCCACTTTTCAGCGTCCGCTGCGGTCTGTACGGCGGCTTCCATCGTTTCGTGAAGCTGCCTTATTTTTGTTTCAAGCTCCTTTTGCTCGTTCTGGTACTTCTCGGACAGCATATTGAAGTTATACTCGGTTATGCGTCCGGCAGACCAGTCCTCATACATTTTAGCAAACAGCCCGTCAACCTCGGCTTTACGCTTCTCTGCCTTTTTCAGCTCCGCAGCCTGCTTTTTCTTCGCAGAGTTTCTTTCCCTGTCGCTGGCATTGAGCAGCCGTTTCAGCAGCTTGTCCTCGTCTTTCTGTACCATCATAGACCAGTATTGCAGTCTTGCAAGCACATAGGCATACAGTACATCATAGCGGATATAGTGCATGGAACACTGGCGTAATCCCTGTCCGTACTTACTGCAATGGTAGTGTGCATAGGGATTTTTGTTCTGGCTGTTTACACCATAAGCCAATGACCATCCGCAGTCCGCACATTTTACCAGCCCGGAAAATATCTGCGTTGTGCCATTCTTCTGTCGCCTGCGTCTGCTTGCAATCAGCTCCTGAACTTTTTGGAACACTTCTTCGGAAATGATGGCTTCGTGGGTATTTTCCACACGATACCATTCTTCCTGCGGCTTCCGCACCTTTTTCTTGTTCTTGAATGAAATGTTGCTCTGCTTGTTGTGAACGCTGTGACCGATGTAGGTTTCCTCTTTCAAAATGCTCTTGACCTGTGCAATCGTCCACGCATAGGCTTTTTCTGCGGGCGCACCGGCGTAGATATTGGCGAAAGTCCCGTATCTTTCATAGTTCAGCCAGCCGGGGGTAGGTACTTTCTCCTCCACCAGAATCCGTGTAATGCTGGCGGCTCCACGCCCGTGTACGGCAAGGTCAAAAATCTTCTCTACAATCCAGCGCGTTTCCGGGTCGATCAGAAGATGACCTTTTTTGTCCGGGTCTTTTACATAGCCCAGTGGTGCATAGGCTCCATAGTGTGCGCCATTGGCAAATCTTGTGTGCATGGCAGCCTTGACCTTTTTGCTGGTCTGTCGGGCGTGCATTTCATTCAGGATGTTT
>NZ_QUHG01000020.1:0-9609 GCF_003479505.1 Roseburia sp. AF15-21
ACTATAACGCATAAAAACACCCTCCTTACTGGTTGTCCAGTAAAGAGGGTACATATCAATCACTGACACCGGGGTTATCTCTTTTATTTTCATTCTTATATAATATCCTTAATGGATAAAATGTGACGTTTCATATTTTCAAAATACTGATTCATCATGCGATATGCATTTTCCATGCTGCAATAATGATTCTCTGCAAGATTAAGAAGTGCATCCTCCACCTGGTAAATCATCTTATCATTGATATGGTACTGTAATGCTCCTTTTTCTACCTGAAGATACTTTGTCTTAATCTCAGGCAGTCCCAATGTTTCATTGAGGCTGCTTCCTCTTGCATCTTCTTCCAGTAATATGGAGAGGTTTCTTCTGGAAAGGTTATAGATATGAGCATGTACACGAAATCCGATATGCAAATCGCAGTCATCATATACTTTAAATCCTTCATCACTGCCTGATATATCCATAAAATGCACATTCAGTTCCTTCATAATTGGTTCTATTCCAAGCCTTGCATCCGGGAAGCCTCTATGGCAGACAAAATATATTTCACAGTTTCCAAAGAATCTTCTTACAAACTAGGTCAATTCTACTGCCAGACCCCAATTCGCCATGTTTCCGCAATCCGAAATACAGATTTTTCTACTGGATGTCAGCCCTTTTCCGGTATATCTTGTAATTCCAATATGTTCCAAATCATACCATGCCGGACAACCTGTCATCGCTATATTATCGTAACCATTGTTGCGCAATACATTCACGGTTGCAATATCCCTGCATCCCATCTTCAGGCCTTTTTCCATTGCTTTCTGAAACAGTGCCCTCATAGGTTCTTCAAATTGATAACTATACTGGCTGACCACATCTGAATTGTGTTCCCACCATCCCATGCCAAGGAGCATAACTGGGATTTTAATTTTATTTAAATCATCTGTAACTGGTGCCATCCTTGGATAAAATCCATTACAATATCCAGGTCCACCGGCAAACACTAAAATATCGCAGGCATTTATTTCTGGAAGTTTTTCTTCCAGACTCTGATTTCGATAATATTCCACGATTTCACTGTCTGGATAAAAATATTTCAGTAATGAAATTGCCCGGTTCTTTATCAAAAAATCGCCGGCATTAATAATTGCTCCGTGTAATACAGCTATTTTCATCTCCGTCACCTCTCTTCTTTTATTTTACGTTTCCTTTTAATAGTATCTGTAACTTCTCACCGGATGGCTTGCAGTATACACGATTGACAGAATTAAAAGCAGTACACTGATTCCCGCCAGCACAATGGTTGCAATTGCAAGTCCTTTTTTCTTCGTCTGTAAGCCCTGGAATCCACACCAGAATTCCAGCACAATTATAATTGCTCCGTATGTAATACCAAAGAAGGATAACAGCAGTCCCACCAAGCTGATTACAAAACCTGCAATCGTCCAGTTCTCCCTTGTCTTTCTGGATTTCTCCACAAACTGATTGGCACTGTTCTGTGGCGGGATATACCCCTGCTGTGGTGGCATGCCCTGCTGCATCGGTGCTCCCTGCTGCATTGGCATTCCCTGCTGCATTGGCATTCCCTGCTGTGGTGCCATACCCATCATATCAATGCGATGCAGTTCTACAAACAGCGGTTCTAAATCATCCCGGAAAGATTTCTTTGGAATGGCACCTACAAAGCCTTCCAGCCCTCTTGGTTTCTCAAAAGTTCCCATATATGCCAGCACAATCACCTCTGTTCCATGAATGTAATATTCTATAGAACGTTTTCCCTTCATCCACGGGTCATTAAAGAAATAATAATTGGCATTTGGCTTTGGCATCTGTACATACTGGTTGGCTGCCAGATAATTCTGAATCACCTGGTTAATCACTGCCGGTGCCGCATGCACGCTAAATCTGTATTCTGTTTTTTCTTTGCTCATTTTTCCTTCTCCTTTATATTATGTAAACCGCCTTTATTCCATCGGGCATCCCCGGCGTTCCGGTCCTTCCATGCCGCTTACATACCGGGCATTGAATTCCATATTAATCTCCCGGAGTTCCTTCTCTCCATCAATGTATGCCTGATACATTTCCACGATTCCGGCACTGCATCCATCGCAGGTTGCAGAAATATTTCCCAAGGATTCTGCAACAATTGCCTCACGTTCTTCTTTTGTTGTATCTTTGATTAAATATCCGCTCATCCTTATTCTCCTTACCAATCACTTTTACACAAACAGCTTCTTCACATTTTCAGCATCAAAGGTTACGGATGGCACATGGTCTACTTCGATCTGATAAAGGGCATTGGCTGCTAAATGTTCCGCTGCCTGTTCTAAATCACGGATACCGGAAGTATGCTTAAACTGCTCTACAATTGCATCCAGTCCATCCTCTGTTACAACACATTCACCCTGATGCAGGCCGATTCGTTTTAATACCTTCGGCAGTGCAAACCGGGAGAAGATAATCTTCTTTTCTTCTGATGTATAATCCGGGATATCAATTACTGCAAAACGGGATAAAATCGGTGCACTGATATCGGCTTTATTGTTAGCAGTAGCAATCGGATAAACTCCCACGGTCGGAACCATACATTCCATATAGTTGTCGGTAAATCCAAGGTTATCTAACAAGGTTAACAACACATCTGCCGGGTTTCCGTTTCCTTTGCCGGATGCTGCTTTATCTAACTCATTGATAATAAATACCAGATTGGATTCTCCTGCCATGGAAAATGCTTCCATGATAATTCCAGGCTTTGCATTGGCATAGATACGGGAGCTTCCGGTCAACTGCTCCGGGTCATTGATGGAACTCATATCCAGTGTTGTCCAAGGCAGCTTTAAGATTCTTGCTACCGCATAGGCTATCTGGGATTTTCCGGTTCCTGCCGGTCCCACCAGAAGCAGTCCATATGCCGGCAGGGTATGGGTTCTGTTAATCTGAATGATGGTTTCCATGATACGCTGTTTTACTTTCTCCATGCCATATAACTCTTCATCGAGAATCTTTCTTGCTTCTACCGGATCAATTGCCTCAAAATAATTGCTCTTCCACTGGATATTCATCATAATAGACAATGCTCTCTGGGCATGACGGCGTTCCTCCGGTGATACCTCATGGGAGCGTGCTACTGCAAGGTTTCTTCTCGCCCAGAGGCGGATATTATCCGGCATGGTTCTGCCGGCGCAAGTCATAAAATCGGAAATGCTCTGTAAGCTGGTCAGCTTCATATCATCTCCATTTTCATCCTCTTCTTCCTCGTCCATTTCCTCTGTCGGTGCACTGCTGGCAAGAAGTCTCTCTATCATAAACTGTAAAAATCCATCCTCTGCCGACAATTTGGTTCCTGCACCAAAGGTTGTCTCCCGAATCTTGTATACAGCATACCCGTCTTCCCGGTTTTCTCCGGAAAGGCGCACACTGATATGATTTTCTCCCAGCCATTTAATCAGGCTGACGAAACGTGCATCTACTTTTAAAATATCTGCGCTGTAAGTCTCGCTTTCCTCTTTAAATTCAAAAGCAGTCTGCTGGCTCTGGTTTGCAAACACTCCTCCGGAATGATGTTTCCACTGACGTTTTTTATTATCTAGTACAAGAATCGGCTCATCCGCCGTCTTCTCCTTCTCATTGGACTGAAACGTTGTATAAGTGCATACGGACTCTGTTTTCTTCTCACCCGGTGCATTGCTAAAGTCAAAAACTGGCATTTTTCTCTCTCCTGTATCTTTTTCATAGGTTCTTTCCATATACAAAGACCTTTTCTCTCAGAATACCACAAGGGTTCTGAAAAGAAAAGGTCTATTCATCCACTTATTCTCCGCTTACTCTACACCTTTTAAGGTTTCTACCATATTGAGACTGCGGATTCGTTTTGAGAACATAAAGCTTACCAGCATCGAAATTATCATAACCAGAATACCGGCTATGATATAATCCACCGGTGCCAGTGACAGATTATAATCGAAATTCTCTCCATTGGTATTTATCATTGCATTTAATGACACATTTGCAAGCGGCGCTCCAATAAGGATTCCGATGATGCTCAGCCACAGATTCTGTATGCTCAGTATTTTTCTTATTTTAGAAGATCGTAAACCTAGTACCTTTAATGTTGCAAATTCTTTTACTCTTTCATTAAAGGAAAGGACTCCGGAATTATACAATACCACAACTATCATAAGTATCGAAAATGCCGCCATCATAACAACCATCATATTGATTACCGACATGCTGTTTTCATACGCCGCCTGCATCTCACTTTTACTGTTCACCCCGGTTACATAACTAAGGTCAGCTTTTTCTTCTGCCGCTCTTTCATTTGTCATCAGAAATCCCGGTGTATATTCTGCCCCTGTTTTCTCATAGTCTTCTCTCAGATATGCGATTCCCTGGGACTCAAGGCTCCGGTAAATGGTTCCAACCTTTGCTTCATACCAGGTATTTTTCGTATAAAGATGCCAGTATACGGTATCTCCTACCTTTACATCAAGGTCGGCTGCCAGCTTACGGCTGATGCATTTTTCTTCTTTGCCACTTCTACCTGATTTACCATTACCACTTCGCCATCCAGTTCCTCTGCCATATCGTCTACATCTTCCGTCTTGGCATCTTCTGAAAATTTAATCTGGTACTCACCTACGGTTACGCGATTAAAGTTAATCTCTATCATACTGCCTAAGAGTTCATTACAGCCGACTGCATATATCATCAGCAACATACCGACTGCCGTTCCAATTACACACATAAAGCTTCTTAACTTGGCTCTGGAAATATCCCTGAGATTGTACTGGCTGGTAAAGGAAAGTTTTTTCCAGAATGGCAGTCTCTCAAAAATGCATTTCTTTCCCTTCTTCGGTGCTGCCGGCCGCAATGCCTCTGCCGGCTTAATATGAAGCAGTTTCCGGCAGCTGATATAGGAAGCAAGTACGCATACTGCCACAATGCCTGCTGCAATGATAAAATACATCGGATGGAATACCGAATGCAGACCCGGCACGATATACCAGTTTGCAAACATACCAATGACTGCCGGGCTTCCCCACAAAGTTTCTGCCAACAGTCCAAGAACGACTCCAACTACCGAAACAACAAGACTGAAACTGATATAATGCAGCATGATTTTATGCCGTTTCAAACCAAGGGCATTCATGGTTCCTATCTGGGTACGCTGCTGTTCTACCATTCTTCCCATGGATGTTGCAATTACTAAGATTGCGATTCCCACAAAAATGATCACAAACAGATAGGAAAATGACTGATGCTGCTCTAACTCACTGTCTAACCGCGCCAGTCCCGGAATAGATTTTCTGTCTACAATGGCTGAATAATCACGGTCGATGCTTTTATCTATCATCTGACCTAACTACCGTCGATTTTCCTGCTCCTGACTGTCCTAAAATCACCACAAATTCTCCCTCGTTAATGGTAAAGTTCACATGATTGACTGCATATTGTAGCGCTTCTCCTTCTTTCGTGCAAGTTAGTCGTGTCTAATCGGAATTATAGCACAAAAATAAGGATAACCAAGTTCCGGTTATCCTGTTGAGAAATATTATTATTAATTTTCAAAAAAATTTATTCTGTTAATCCTTTGATTTCATCCACAGATAATCCTGAAATTTCTGCTATCTGCTCCAAAGAAAAGCTGCCCATCCTGAGCATCCGGGTTGCTGCTTTAACAGATGCCTGTTTTTCACCACGTTCGATGCCTTGTGCTAAACCTTTCTCTATACCCTGTTCTACCCCTGCCTCAAACTCCGCTTTGCGAAGTTTCTTTTCTTCTTCCACTTTATCATATTCGAAAATACTCATCGCAACTACCTCCGCACGATTCTTTTTCAGGAAATCAGCAAGTATATTCTCCCGGATGCATTCTGTAACCGCTCGTTCCACAGCATCCTCCAACGGAAGCTGCTCTGCATACTTTCTGACTTTCGCTACATACTGCGCATACTCCTTTAATTTTCGGCAATGCTGCATTAATTCGCAATTATGTCCTTCATTGATATTTAATGTTGTCACAATCAGTTCCAATGCCGGTTCTGCTCCGGTATGTAAAAAAGCATCTGACAGCCGGCTGATGCAACAGTCCTCTAACGGCTCTATTCCATTATAAAAAACAAAAAAGCCGGGAGTCGGAATCTTTTGAATTGCAGATGAATATAACGATTTCCGGTCGATGAGTTTTTGGTATTCCGCTGCAATATAAAACAAGTCCCGAAGAGGAATATTGGGATTTACTGTAGACTGATGTTCATAAAGATAGAGATTCATGTCTAAAATAAATGCCAGATCATTTTTCATTCCCATATAAATAGCATTTTCCAATGTTACAATTTCCAAGTCATCGGGATTGGTATAATTCCGTTTGTTTACCGCATTATAGAGTGACAGAAGTGACTCCCTGTCTGAAAAAATCATACGAAAAATCGTATCCTTATAATTGCGGTTTGCTGCTGGTACTTTCTTTGTCATATGTAGTTCCTCCTTTGATTTGCAGGAAGCTGCTACATACTCCTTTTCCTGTAACTTCTCCTGCTTTTTATTTAATAGATGGTATAAAAAGCATAGATAGATACAGAAATGTCATAACGCTTAAGACTGCCAGAATGGAATAAAAGAAAATGCTATCTGGATTGTATTTTATGCTTTGGATTATTGTATCACAAAGATTTTGTCCCCGGCAATCCTTTTATGAATATTTTAGATTTCTAAGAATCTCTTAAGTTTTATTAATGGGTCCGTTCATATTCTAAGAATTCTTTTGTCTTAGACCAGTACTTGATTCCCCAGTTTTCAAAATTCCATTCTTCCATATAGGCATTACACTCATAATCCACATAATAGAGGACATTTTGCCACAGGATAAAATTTGTAGGGAAATAATCAATATTTGTATGTGCAGCATATAACTTTGTGCACATTTCTTTTACCTGTTGCAGGCAGATTTCCGGCAGTGCGTCCTTTTCCACCTGCTGATAGACAGTGTCTCCCGGAATGTATTCCTTTAAAATGCGTTCCTGTGTCTCATCGATATCAAGCAGCTTTGGCATAGTAATTCCAATTTCCATAAGCCGTTTATAATCCCTTTTTTCAGCCTCTAACTTATTATCAAACTGATAATAACTGCATGGTTCATGGTGAATCTGTTTCAGGACATATTCCTTCTCCCCATCCGTCACAAGATAGGAATAGCCGCCTTTCCCCTTTCCAAGCAGTTTTTTCACTTTATATTCTTTTCCGTTTAATGTCATTACCTCTTCTTCCGGCAGCTCCATTTCCGCTCCGATATCCAGTTTCTTTTCATAAGCCAGCTTATCCTCCATACGGATGCTGCGCTGTTTTCCGGTATCATCCACCAGAAGAATCGTAACCATCGGTTCTTCCCCCTCCGGCCGTCCTTCACAGCCGAATTCATCCTCAATAATATCTGTGATTTTGTATTTTTTCATCTGTTGATTCCTTTCCCGTTACTTCCTTTATTTCTTTTGAAATATCTATGCTTCTATTACGAGACCAACTTTTAACTGCTCCACCATATCGCCTAACTCCTGCTGTAGAATCCGAAAAGCTCTTCCCCCCGTACAGTGACCGGTATAAATCTTTTTTACACTGGTTTCCTTTATTTTTTCTGCCAACTGCCGAATTTCAGTTTCCCCCTTTTGAAAAATGTGGAAGCCACCAATCATCATTTTTGCCGGCTTTTCAAACAGTTTGCTGACCTCATTTATAATATTGTCTGCGCCACCATGCGAACAGCTGTTAAAAATAATAAGACCATCCTCTTCCTCTATTACAAGACTTTGTTCATGGGCAAAATTGTCCGGTCGCCAACGTCTGCCGTCTCTGATATACATTTTATTGGCGGCTCCGATTGTCTCAAGACCTTTTGTCGTATGGGGAATCAGATATACATTTTCATAAAGTTTGTACTTTCCGGTCACATATTCAATTCTATCCTTCTGTCTGGTTAAGATATGTTTTGGAATTCCAATATATTTATGAATAAACCACTTCTTAAAATAACAGTTTTCACCGGTTCCCTTTTGAAGATAAAATTTCGCATTCTCATTTTCTTCAAAAAATGCCTGCATCCCATTTGCATGGTCATAATGGGCATGGGACAATACCCCATAATCCACTGCCCCGATATCCTTTTCCAATGCTTTTGCATTTACCAGAAAACGGTTTGATGCACCCGTATCAAGCAGTATATTTTTTCCTGCCTGTTCGATATAAATGCTCAACCCCCATTCTCCAGTTGCAATTTCCGTTCCTATATTATCTACTAATACAGTTGCTTTCAAATTGAATCCCCCTTTTCTTATCTCATTACTTTTCATTATACCAATTTCCACTATTTCTACAATCATATCCTGGCAGCTTTCTTCCTGCAATTTTCTTCATGCATCTATCATCCATTGTAGTTTCTCCTGTTTCTCGTATTGTTAACTCATATCTTATTTCAGGTTGACATTCAGTTAATTTTTGTTTATCATAAAAAACTGTAAAATTCACACAGATACAAAGGAGACAAACCATGGATGCACTGACACTGGCACAGGAAATTATTGACGGACGACGCATTACGCGAGAGGATGATTTATCCTTTTTTCTTACCTGCGATTTAAAGGAATTATGCGAAGGAGCCGACAAAATCCGTGCTGCAAGAATTGGAGATAAAGTAGATTTATGTTCTATCATAAACGGACGAAGCGGACGCTGTCCGGAAGACTGTAAATATTGTGCCCAGTCTGCACATAACCATACCAACTGTGAAGTATATGACTTCCTGCCGGAAGAAGATATTATCAAAGCCTGCAAAATGAACGAAAGCGAAGGAGTTGACCGATTTTCTATCGTAACTGCGGGAAAAGCACTGACCGGTCCGGAGTTTGAAAAAGCCATTCACGCCTTTGAATCCATGCATCGGGAATGCAAAATCGATTTATGTGCTTCCATGGGATTTTTAGACGAAGAACAACTGCACCGCCTTCATGAGGCAGGCGTTACCAGCTATCATCATAATATAGAAACATCACGCCGGAATTTTCCAAATATCTGCACCACCCATACCTACGATATGAAAATTGAAACTTTAAAGAAAGTAAAAGCGGAAGGCATGTGCGCCTGCTCCGGTGGTATTATCGGAATGGGCGAAACCTGGGAAGACCGTCTGGATATGGCAGTAAGTTTAGCTGAACTGGGCATTGATTCTATTCCAATCAATGCTTTAATGCCAATCCCGGGAACTCCATTAGAAAATCTGCCGCAGTTAAGTGAAGATGATATTCTGCGTACCATTGCATTCTTCCGTTATATCAATCCGGATGCAAATATCCGTCTGGCTGCCGGCCGTGCACTGCTTACCAACGATGGCGAAACTGCTTTTCAGGCTGGTGCATCTGCAACCATTACCGGAAATATGCTGACTACCGTTGCCTGCGCTACCATAAGAAGTGACCGGAAATTGTTAGAAGATTTAGGCAGGGATGTAACTCCGGATTACTGGAAAGAAGCATAATAGATTCTTATGGACCTTTGATAGAAAAAAGGAAGCCGTTCCATGTACCGACCCCTAAAAGTTAGACCAAAAAATCTAACGATTGGAGGTCGGTATTTTTA
>NZ_QUHG01000021.1:0-1656 GCF_003479505.1 Roseburia sp. AF15-21
CCTAACTGTCCACCAATAATACTGCGAAGATAACCTACCATCATATCGATGGGATACATATCTGCATGACTGTGTGCCTCTTCATATTCCCCTATCATTCTTAATTGCTATATGGACGACCCTGATGATTAATTAATAGGCGTGCATGAGTTGTAGGTTATTGGATGTCCGAAAGTATAAACCTAATTTAAAAACAATATTCTTATAGTAAACATTTTGAATTCATAATTTCTATCATTTCCTCTTGATTCAAATTTTTTAATTCTATTCCAACGAAATCATCTCCTAGAAACAATAAATTATTAAAATCATTAATCCTATATGCATTTAAAACACGCTCTTTAATATCATCTTTTAATATTAAAATTGCATTTTCTAACTTCCAAAATTTAAATCTCCCATCTACGGTAACATTCATACTATTCTCATTGAAATTCTCATTACTTATACTAATTCCAATACCCTCATTTATAATTGCGGGAATAT
Source organism: Roseburia sp. AF15-21 (assembly GCF_003479505.1). NCBI lineage: Bacteria > Bacillati > Bacillota > Clostridia > Lachnospirales > Lachnospiraceae > Roseburia > Roseburia sp. AF15-21. Next base: position 487 of record NZ_QUHG01000021.1, read on the forward strand.
CACTAATATTATTAATCATTTCATCTTGAACAAAATAGCTAATATACTCTATCATTCCATCTTCTGGATTAATTGCTATGTCCAACGGAGGCTTGCGCTTATCCTCATAAAACAAATGGTAATTTTGTCCTATTCTTTTATCAGCAGCTGATATTTCAAATAAAACAAGCCCCTCTCCCATACCTTCTATTTTTCGAATATATTTTTTGTTATTAAATACTTTTTCAAACTTCACTTTTTTCACCTTTCTAATTAAGCATCCTTGCATGATATACTACACCAGTCTCAGTATTAATACCAAGTTCCCAATTACCATATGTACCAAAATATCTTCCAGATGCCTCTGTACCTATCGTTTCCATCGCTTTATTAAGTGATGCAGAATAACTTTCTAACATTGCTTGACTTCTAGTCCCAATGCTCCAACTCTCATCTCCAAATCTACTTACATACTCACCCATATGTTTGGTTGCATTTGAATTTGTCCATAATGTGTTCGTTCCTGTTTCAGTATTCACATAATTAATTTTTCCATCCAAATCAATTTTAAAGGTGGCAGGTATTTCAGTAGCAGGCATATTGTCAGCTGTACCAGTAATATTATCCCATACAGTACCAGTATTACTACCACTCTCCCCCACATTCCCCAGTTGCTGTTTTCTAAGTTCCAACAGCTCCTCCGGGTTTACTTTCTTTAATGCAAGTGCTTCGTCTACCTTTCCGATTCCTCTTATTTCTGCCTCTGTGAGCCCTTCCTTGCTTCCATTCTCAAGAAAATCAAGATATTTCTGGGCATCTTCCTTTGACATTCCTTCTGCAAAAGAACTGTGTAATCCACTTACATTTGCCATGGAATCTAGCTCATTGAGCGTTCCATATGTTGCTATTCCAGTCAGCGAACCTGTTAAGAAGCCTGCCAGTGGACTGTTGGTGGCTTCTGTCATTCTCTTGTCCACATAGCTGCTGGCTGCCACCGTCAGTCCCTGCTTGACATACTCTGTCACTACTGCCCTGCTTACGGATGTTCCTGCACTTATCGCTGCATTAGCTGCCATTCCTCCTGTCAGTATCAGAGAAGCAGCGATTGTCAATACATTTCCTATTAAATAATAGAGGTCCGGATTACTGGCAAATAATGTATCACGGATTGGATTAACCGATACCAGCCTT
>NZ_QUHG01000021.1:1666-7971 GCF_003479505.1 Roseburia sp. AF15-21
ATGTATCACGGATTGGATTAACCGATACCAGCCTTGAGTCTCCTGTCACTCCATGGAATCCTGGGATATCTCCGGCATAGTAGCAATTTCTACGATACTACTCCTCACCGCATCAATCTCTTCTATCCATCGGTCAAGCTGTGCCTGGATTAATTCACGGATGCTGGTAATCTTCTCGTACTTTACATTGTTGCTAAGAGCACGTTTATATCAGCGTATTGGAACTAAATATTCTATTTTGATTTTGCAATGTCCTTTCGTATACCCGACTCGACAAATTTTCGCTAGTGTCTATTAATTAACATCATGGATTCTTAATTGCTTCACAACAGCCATGATGATTAATTAATAGACATGCATGAGTTATAGGTTGTTGGAGTCCGAAAGTATAACCATAATTAAATATATTGTTTCATAATCATCCATAACTTATCTTTTAACTCATCTAATGGCTCATTCAATTTTAAACGTGTCTGAAAATCATCGTCATAAATATAAAAATCGCTTAATCCACCTTTTGAAGGATACAATATTTTGTATCTATCCAATATATATTCTGTCTTTTCTTTCTCATTTTCCTCCGAATCTATACATTTTATAATATCAGAAATAGCTTTTATTTGAATGGTATAATAATTTTCGCCATATTTTTGCACCAATTTTCCTAGTTGTAAAAAAATATCTCTTAGTTCATATAATTCTTTCTCTGTCATTTTTTCCTCCTCTACTATTTTAATGAACTCTTACTAATAACTTGATAATCCAATTTCCATGGTTCTTTTATAAATGTCTGCATTATATTATATCCCCCACAATAGGCTCCTCCCTGTGAACCAACTGGGCCAGTATAAACAGTTGTTCCTTTGGGTATTTTAATTGCATAAACAGTATCTACAACTGATTCTCCTGTTAATTCACCAGTAATTGTATCAATCCACTGTGGCTTAACTGCCGTATCAATTCTCACTTTTGCAACGGATTCTGGTGGTTCTGTTGTAAACCATTGTCCTAATGCTTTATCTGAATTTCCACCCCTATAATATATCCTATCTTCTGTAAGAACCTCTACATTATATCTTCCACCATAAAAATTCTTAGCAGGATTTCCTTGGATTTCCGCTAATGGACCTGGATTTTCAATCATATTATATTGATAATTAGCTATATCATCTGCCCCATATATAACAGTTGTTCTACCACTCTCTCCAACATTCCCCAGCTGCTGTTTCTCAAGTTCTAATGACGCCTCCAGATTCATTACTTCCAAATCTGCCTCACTGAGCGTTCCATATGTTGCTATTCCGGTTAGTGAGCCAACTACAAAGCCTGCCAGTGGACTGTTGGTTGCTTCCGTCATGCTCTTTTCCACATAGCTGCTGGCTGCCACCGTCAGTCCCTGCTTGACATACTCTGTCACTACTGCCCTTCCTATGGATGTTCCTGCACTTACTGCTGCATTTGCTGCCATTCCTCCGGTCAATATCATAGACGCTGAGATTGTCAATGTATTTCCTATTAAATAATAGAGTTCCGGATTACTGGCAAATAATGTATCACGGATTGGATTATCCGATACCATTCTTTGGTCTCCTGTTACTCCTGTATAAAATTACTTTCGGGCAGCCATGAGGGGCGATTAACAGATATGCATAAGTTTTAATGTTGACGGAGTTCCAAAATATAACCATAATAAATATTATTCAACTATATCTTCACCATATATGCCATCATTTTGATATTGTAAAATAATATTGTACATTTCATCAACATCTAATTGACATATTTCTGCTTCATCTGCTGTAATACTAATTCTTTTTTTCTTTACCATATGCGCTCCTGCATCATACTGAAGAAAATATCTTCCTGCACCTTCTAATAATTCAATACCTTCATCTTCTAAAATCCGCTTCAACTATAGTCACCTCTATTCAAACAAATGTTTATATGTATATGTTCCTTCTACTGCCGGATTGACAACTGCTTCTTTTACTCCACCACTTGTATACCCTCCTGGCTCCCAATATTCCGGCCATGCTCCTAGCTCATGGCTTTATCATTAATCGGAGCATGAGAATCTTGGGTACCATGTCATCCATGCAAAATATCAGCATCTATTCCTGTTTCTTATACGCATTTCTTGTTATCATAAAAAATACCGCCCTTTTGCGACAAAAATTTGTTTTGAAAATAGCACGTTTATATCAGCGTTTTGGAACTAAATATTAGATTTTGATTTTCGGATGTCCTTATGTGAAGACATAATAAATTTTATTTTAGGAATTCATTTGATTTTATCAAATACTCCTTCATTAAAGAAACTCTTCTACCATCCAATTCTCCAGTATCAATCTCAACATCAAATTTAAAAACAAACCGATTAGCAATTTCATCCTCCAGCGTTTTTAATTCCTCTTTATCAGTATGCTCACATAAAAATTTCAACCATTCTTTAGCTTCTTCTTGATTCTGATTCAATAAGTAGTCCTTTTTTTCAGTTCTCATTAATTCAATTGTGGTTATTAATTCATTTAAAATATTTATTAACTCATTATGACTTTTTTTATCTATAATATTCATGTTATCCTCACTTCCATTGCATAGGTGTTATTTCTATCCAATCTGATGGTACTGCTTTATAATCAATATATACTTGATGCGCACCGCCATATAATCCCATTCCCTGACTTCCAACCCTACCTTCCAAGCCAGATAGTGTCGCCCCTTCTGGAATAGTCATTTTATATAACGTGGAGGCATCATTACAAAATTCTTGTTTAATTGCAGTATCAACACGCCATTGATATTCCGTAGCAGGTGGTAGTTCTAAACTCCAAAAGCCACTATTCTTTCCACCAACTCTATACAGGGTTGTTCCACCTCCATATGTTACTGAATTTGGTTTTCCACCTGCAAAGGATTGGCTAGGCAATGTTTTGCCATTTGATCCAATATAGAAGTCAGGTACTGTACCACTCTCTCCAACATTCCCTTCTGCTGCAGTTTTTTAAGTTATTTATTACTTCCAGCTCTGCTTCATTGATTATTCCATTCTTAAGTGGATAAATAAAAACATAAGAATTATATTTTTTTATATAATTCTGCCAACTCCACCAACTCCATACCTAAATAGTCTGAATAATCCCATGAGTCAATTATAATTCGAGGATAACTCAAAATAATGTTTTTCTGTCTGCTACTAGTTTGAAGTTCACTCAATATAGTTTGCAACTGAACCATATTTCTCTCACTTTGTCCCTCTTTTACTTTTTCTATTTCCTCCTTTACTTTCTGTTGCAACTCACCATTTCTTTTAATAAACCGCTCTTCTAATGACATTTTATCAAATCCTCCAAATTATTAATATACCATTGATTGGCACCACCAATATACTGACTGCCAAAACTCTTCTGAGCAGCAGTCTTTCCTGTAATCATTATAGTTCCACTTCTAACTTGGAACTGCTGAATCCCCGTCATTCTATTCCACTCATATGGTAAAGCTAAATTCTGACGATTTGTTAAAGGTGAAAATGTTTCAAATAAATATCTTCCCTCTGTATTTGCATTTCCGCCATAAAATCTCAAACCATATGTACTGTCTCCAGCAGTTTGAAGTTTTATTGTTTCTACATTGAAAGACTCCAATATCTGTTTTCTATATACTCTTGGAACACCCTGACTCTGTAAATATTCTGATGCTTGCTTTACACCATCATAAGAATACACCGAGTTACTACCACTCTCCCCTATATTCCCCAACTGCTGCGGTCTTTTTACGTTATTTACTACTTCCAGCTCTGCCTCATTGAGCGTTCCATATGTTGCCATTCCGGTTAGTGAACCAACTACAAAGCCTGCCAGTGGACTGGTAAATTTCTTCTGTCATGCTCTTTTCCATGTAGCTGCTGGCTGCCATGGCATCACTCACTGCAACTCTAATTCTTTTTTTAAGTGTTCCAATTCAGAATCTCTCATATCACATACACATATTTCAATAATATCATCTGTTTCTGACAATCCAAAATACACTTTGTCCATTTTTATATAATGTGAACTTTTTTTGTCTGATAATATTATTCTGCTACCATTAGAATACAAAATAGTTTTAAAAACAGGGCATTCTATATCATCACTATGAAAAATTATCTTTCCATCTTCAAAATTTTCCACCACTAGCTTATCCGTAGTTTCTGAATACTCCTTGCAAAGCAGTAGCGTTATTCTTTTTAATAACTTACTCTTTATACCCACTGTAAATTCCAATGAAGAAGTTTTATCTTTTGAATACGAAATATATTCAACCGCTTCCTTATCCTTATTAAATATAATCTTCAAAGGAATATATTCTTCCAATTCCATATCTATTATATCTTGCATATTCTTGTACCTCCTAATGCCATCCATTAAACTGTGCATGTTTTATTACTGGCAACTGTCCTGCTTGTCTTGACTGAGCAAATATAAATTCCCAATTACCTTCCGTAATCTTTTCTCCATAAACAATTCCTGATTTAGTTGCCTCCTGAAGCGAACCATAAAAATCACTCATAATTTCTTGTGTATAAAGATTAGGATTTGTATATGCTGTGCCATTTCCCGTAGTAATCCCCTTATAAACTTCTTCATACATATGTTCAGTTGCATTTCCATGCACCCACATCTTTTCTCCATTAACCTCTATCTCAAATGATTTTGGAATATTAGTATACGGATACTTTTCTTGAGTTGGGGTAATATTATCCCATACAGTACCCGTCTTTCTACCACTCTCCCCTATATTTCCCAACTGCTGCGGTCTTTTTACATTATTTACTACTTCCAGCTCTATCTCACTGAGCGTTCCATATGTTGCCATTCCGGTTAGTGAGCCAACTACAAAGCCTGCCAGTGGACTGTTGGTTGCTTCTGTCATGCTCTTTTCCACATAGCCGCTGGCTGCCATTGTCAGTCCCTGCTTTGCATACTCTATTACTACTGCCCTTCCTATGGATATTCCTGCACTTACTGCTGCATTTGCTGCCATTCCTCCGGTCAGTATCATAGAAGCTGAGATTGTCAAAACATTTCCTATTAAATAATAGAGTTCCGGATTACTGGCAAATACTGTATCTCGGATTGGATTAACCGATACTAGCCTTGAGTCTCCCGTCACTCCATGGAATCCTGGGATATCTCCGGCATAGCAGCAATTTCTACGATACTGTTCCTCACCGCATCAATCTCTTCTATCCATCGGTCAAGCTGTGCCTGGATTAATTCACGGATGCTGGTAATCTTCTCGTACTTTACATTGTTGCTAAGAGCACGTTTATATCAGCGTATTGGAACTAAATATTCTATTTTGATTTTGCAATGTCCTTTCGTATACCCGACTCGACAAATTTTCGCTAGTGTCTATTAATTAACATCATGGATTCTTAATTGCTTCACAACAGCCATGATGATTAATTAATAGACATGCATGAGTTATAGGTTGTTGGAGTCCGAAAGTATAACACTAATTAAATTTATTGAAAAAAATTATTCTAACGTTTCTAAAAGCAAACCTCCTTTTTTTCTGCATTCTTCCCATTCTTCAGCATTTAATAGAGCGTCTTCTGTCCATAATTCATTTTTTTTAGACATACCAATTAGCATCTCATCTATAGATTTTGCAATGATATACTGTTCTTGACTTATCCACTCACTTTCCAGTAACTCTTTTGCATACATCATCCCTATTTCACTAAAATCGCTTGCAAGCTCATCTGCAACAACTGTACCTTTCAGTTTTGCAATTTGTTCTGTTGCAGTCATAGACATTTGTTTTACAATGTCAATGAATCTATCATAGCATTGCATAATTTCTTCTATATCTTTTTCCACTATTTTGCCCTTTCTCCATTTATGTAATATCTTACAATTCCATTTTTACCAGATGAAACCTTATAATATGGCATCTCTCCATGATGTCCGCCACCTGGATGATATTGAATATATACAGAACTTCCATTTGGTGCATGCATACTTAGCCCACCGCCTTGTTCGTATGGAATTCCTGCTAGACTACCTTTGCCTAAAGGTTCCACTGTCCATCCATTTTTTGTGGCTAAATCTGAAATCTGTTTTGGAGAAAAGTCAGTTATTTTACTTGGCATATCCACAATATCTTGGATAGATGTACTTTCCCAAGTAACATTATCTGCTCCATATGTTTCATTAAAATAATTATGCCAATCATCACCTGTCATTGGATTCTTTGCATTACTACTACTCTCTCCAACATTTCCCAACTGCTGCGGTCTTTTTACGTTATTTACTACTTCC
>NZ_QUHG01000022.1:0-5875 GCF_003479505.1 Roseburia sp. AF15-21
GGAAGTGCCATACCACAGGTTGCTACGACAAGCATTCCTCCCAGAATCATGGTTCCGACAAACAGATTTTGAAAAGGCCTTATTTAATTTATTAATTTACACTGAAATTTTACTTTTTTATATAATTTCTCCAATGCCTCTTCCTCATTCTTAAACGTCCATTCTGCCCTCATTCCTCTTTCATTATTTTGATAAACCTTCCATAATTTTTCATTATTATCAAAACCATATCCTATAACAAAATCTGCCTCTGTAATTTGATTTAATACTATTTTCCACATGCCTATGCCATCTTTAAATGATAGTATACTAGAAATTAATTTGTTTTTATCCACACTTAATTCTCCTTTAATATTCCTATTTTTTCTAATACATCTCCACCAAAAGGGGTAACAATTTGTCCCGCTCCACCAGTCATATCTCCCCATTCTGCTGCTTGGCCTTTTATACCATAGGTTGCATCTACACTATCTCCCAATTCCTTATTGGCTTTTGATATAAACGAATCATAACTATCACATAGTTCTTCAAAATCATCCAAGTCCCACCTAGATATCCCTTCATTATGAAGCAACGCATTAAATGTATCTATATCTCTATTTTTTATTGCATCAATTTTATCAAAATACGTTACATTATTAAAAGTTCCTGTATGATAAGCTGCTTCATTTTCTACATAAGGAATTGCTCTTTCACTATATGTGTATTTACCCGTTGATGGAACGTCTGCGAAATTAGAACCACCCATATATCCATATCTATCCCAAGAATCAGCCAAACCATCTGTTCTGGTAATAGGTTTGATTGTGCTTTCATCAAAGCCTAATTTAGGCGGCCAATCATATATTACATTTCCCTTCACATCAAAACCCTTTACATATTGAATATCACTTGGCACATTTATATCAGCTTTGTAATTTGAGTTTTTAAACAGTTTTTGTAATTCCTTTATCTTTTGTGCATCAGTCAAATCACTTCTCGTACCAATATCGCTTACTGCTTTACTAAAATCGGCATAAGAATTTATACTACTCTCTCCAACATTTCCCAACTGCTGCGGTCTTTTTACGTTATTTACTACTTCCAGCTCTGCCTCACTGAGCGTTCCATATGTTGCCATTCCGGTTAGTGAACCAACTACAAAACCTGCCAGTGGACTGTTGGTTGCTTCTGTCATGCTCTTTTCCACATAGCTGCTGGCTGCCATCGTCAGTCCCTGCTTTGCATACTCTGTTACTACTGCCCTTCCTATGGATGTTCCTGCACTTACTGCTGCATTTGCTGCCATTCCTCCGGTCAGTATCATAGACGCTGAGATTGTCAATGTATTTCCTATTAAGTAATAAAGGTCTGGGTTGCTGGCAAATAATGTATCACGGATTGGATTAACCGATACCATTCTTGGGTCTCCTGTTACTCCTGCATAAACATCCTGACCACCTTCTACTGTATTTGAAAAGCCATATGCTACTGTTCCTGCGCCAATTGCCATTACTCCTACTGTAGCCACTAAAGGAAGTGCCATACCACAGGTTGCTACGACAAGCATTCCTCCCAGAATCATGGTTCCGACTCCGACAAGTGTTTTCACAATGCCTTCTTCTGTTCTCAGTCGGATGGATTCCTGCCACTGCTGTTGCTGCAGTTCATAGAACTCTTCGCAGGAACTTACCCTGTCCTTCACCTGTTCGAGATATGTACTTAACATTCCATCCATCATCTGTGCCAGTTGAAAAGACTCTGTTGCATTCACAACCGATGCATCATATGCACTGATTGTAGCACTACTGCCACCTAACTGTCCACCAATAATACTGCGAAGATAGCCTGCCATCATATCGATGGGATACATATCTGCATGGCTGTGCGCCTCTTCATATTCCCCTATCTGTGTACGGACATTCTGCACTCCGGCAAGTGCATTATCAAAGCAGTTTTCCATACAGGTTGTAGAAAATCTGCCCACATCAAGATAAGCAGACAGTTCCCTCTCAATATCCGCCACTTCCTCTGCTACCGCATCAAAGTCTGACCTGGCCCCCTGAATATTTTCCTCCAATCCCTCCATGGAATTCTGGGACATCTCTGCCATCTGGTCAGAATCAATGTTATAATACCAGTCTGTATAGAGTATAAAGCTGCTCCGGTAGGTTTCTATCGTATCTTTTATCATATTTGCAAGATTCATATGATAATCCCACATATAGCTTCTCACATGCTCTGCTGCCCCTCCGTGCATCTCCGGCATGGTAGCAATCTCTACAATACTGCTTCTTACCGCATCTATCTACTCTATCCACCGGTCAAGCTGTGCCTGGATTAATTCACGGATGCTGGTAATCTCCTCGTACTTTACCTGAAATCCCATAACTTTCTCCTCTCCCCCTATTTTGTCTTTATCATTTTCATCAAAGAAGCTTCTGCATCAACCAATTCATCACGCAGTGTGAGAAGCTTCCCGGCATCCTGCGTCAGAAGGCTCTGATAATAACTCATCAGACCAATTAACTGTGAAAAGTCCGCCCTGTACGCTGTCATGGCATCCATTGATACATTTAAATCCGGAACTGTAAGCTGCTTTCCTTCTACCTCACCGGATACCGTCGAAAAAGACTGTACCTTTGATGTATAAACATTGGTATCTAATTTTATCAGCATGATGACATTCGCTTCGTGAGCAGATAGGTGATACAGTTACTTTTTCGAACAAAGGATTTAAGGAATTGGAAGTCCTAAAGTATAACCCTAATAAATTATACCAGGGAAACTTTGACTCCTTCATCCTCTGATATTAATGATACTAATGATTGTCCAAATCTTTCAATCTGTCCCAACTCACAGCTAACATAAAAGCAACATCTATGGGCACGTCTGTCATTATCCGCAATTTCTATATCTACTTCAATTTTTACATGTCCATGATTATCACTGGGTAAAATATTTAATGAAAAAGCAGGTGTATAGTTTCCAATCTTATTTCCAAATTCCAAATAACATACCTCATTAGAATTTTTGATATAATTATTTATTTTATCTGCAGCATTTTCTAATAAAACATCCTCAACATAACAATTCTGAAATACACTAATGTATTCTGAGCTTGCCATCACTTTCAATTCTATAATATTAGAATCTTTCCATATTCTTTCAAAAATAATATTATCCATAAAATTCCTCTCTTTACTTAAATTTAAAACCATCGAATGTGCCGGTCACTTTATTATATACATAATGGATTGTAATTTTATTTCCATCAGCTATCTTTACAACGGATTCCATTTTAATCCAGCCATCTGATGATTTCCCCCTCGTATCATTTAATTTAATCGGAAGTTCAGTAGCACCTTCCAAAGGATCAGACCGTACTTGATGCATAGCCATTTGTTCTTCTAAATTATTAGGAATTGTTCTTCCTGTACTACCTCTTCCTTCTACTTTCACAGGATTTCCAACTCCAGTATTAGAAGAACTACCACTCTCTCCCACATTTCCCAGTTGCTGTTTTCTAAGTTCCAACAGCTCCTCCGGGTTTACTTTCTTTAATGCAAGTGCTTCGTCTACCTTTCCGATTCCTCTTATTTCTGCCTCTGTGAGCCCTTCCTTGCTTCCATTCTCAAGAAAATCAAGATATTTCTGGGCATCTTCCTTTGACATTCCTTCTGCAAAAGAACTGTGTAATCCACTTACATTTGCCATGGAATCTATCTCATTGAGCGTTCCATATGTTGCTATTCCGGTTAGTGAGCCAACTACAAAGCCTGCCAGTGGACTGTTGGTTGCTTCTGTCATGCTCTTTTCCACATAGCTGCTGGCTGCCATTGTCAGTCCCTGCTTGACATACTCTGTCACTACTGCCCTGCTTACGGATGTTCCTGTGCTTATCACTGCTTCTCCGATACTGCCATTCCTCCTGTCAGTATCAGAGAAGCAGCGATTGTCAATACATTTCCTATTAAATAATAGAGAGCCGGATTACTGGCAAATACTGTATCACGGATTGGATTAACCGATACCAGCCTTGAGTCTCCCGTCACTCCATGGAATCCTGGGATATATCCGGCATAGTAGCAATTTCTACAATACTGCTCCTCACCGCATCAATCTCTTCTATCCATCGGGCAAGCTGTTCCTGGATTAATTCACAGATGCTGGTAATCTTCTCGTACTTTACATTGTTGCTAAGAGCACGTTTATATCAGCGTATTGGAACTAAATATTCTATTTTGATTTTGCAATGTCCTTTCGTATACCCGACTCGACAAATTTTCGCTAGTGTCTATTAATTAACATCATGGATTCTTAATTGCTTCACAACAGCCATGATGATTAATTAATAGACATGCAAGAGCCGTTGGATGTCCGACAGTATAACCATAATTAAAATATAAGTTTCTCTCCGGTTTCAGATTTTACAAAATATTTTTGTGAGCCATCATATTCTAAGGTTAATTCTGTTCCAATTGGTAATTCAAAAATTGGAGCAATTGCAGGCTCTATTTCAAAAATTGTGCCCCAATCACAAATGACCATGTTTTTTGAATCTGCCAGAAACTCATCTGTATCTATTTCCGAAAGAAATCTCCACCCATTATCAATATTATTTACTCTTTCTTCTCTAAAACACCATTTTACTCGTCCTCTTTTTTCTAATATATTTTTTGAAACAACAGAACCTCCTAAATTCATTGTGCTATGCATATTTTTCCTCCAATCTTTTTTTTAATTCATCGCTTCCCCTTTCCATAATTAGTTTACGAATGGTAAATCCATTCTTGTTTTTCTCATCAACATCTGTTACTTGTTCAAAACATTCTTCAATAAAATTCATTGTACTCTCTGAACGTTCCTTAAAAGCTTCCATGCATAATGAAAAAAAGGCTGTATTACCATACTTTACATCTTTTTGCATTACCGAAGTACCTTTACTTAGCAATAATTTTCCGATTTCAACTGCTTCAATACAATTTATATTTGGAGCCAAAAAATGAAATTCATTATTACCTTCTTTTGACACTATGTTTACTTTTGCATTGTTATCAAGTAAAAATTTTGATATTTCAAATTTTCTGGATACTAAGCTTCTTTCAAGAATACTCATTCCACTATCATCTACCCAATTAATGATATCAGATACATTATCATTTTTTAACTTTATTTTTTCATGTAAATCTTTTAATGTACCAAATTTAACAATTGTCCCATAATCTGCTTTCTCAATATTCATTTTTATTTCCTCACTCATATTTATGACTTCTATTTGTACTAGGTAATTCTGGTCTATAATTTCTAGGATTACGATACTATTCTAAAAATTCATCTTTTGAAATCACATCATCCATATATAATTGATGCATTTCAGAGTATTTCTCACTAGGAATATGTCCCATATCCCATTGACCATTTCTCGGTTTAGTTTTATCCCATGTAATTTCAACGCCAGATGGGTCATAAACTTTTCCTGTAATAGGGTCTTTCGCATTCTCCCAAACTTCATTTACTTGATTTTTACCATAAGATGGGCGACTATTTGTATATGGTTTACTTCCACTACTACTCTCTCCAACATTCCCCAGCTGCTGTTTTCTAAGTTCCAACAGCTCCTCCGGGTTTACTTTCTTTAATGCAAGTGCTTCGTCTACCTTTCCGATTCCTCTTATTTCTGCCTCTGTGAGCCCTTCCTTGCTTCCATTCTCAAGAAAATCAAGATATTTCTGGGCATCTTTCTTTGACATTCCTTCTGCAAAAGAACTGTGTAATCCACTTACATTTGCCATGGAATCTATCTCATTGAGCGTTCCATATGTTGCCATTCCGGTTAGTGATCCAACTACAAAGCCTGCCAGTGGACTGTTGGTTGCTTCTGTCATGCTCTTTT
>NZ_QUHG01000023.1:0-2583 GCF_003479505.1 Roseburia sp. AF15-21
GGGTGGTAACAGACTGTTTCACCGCTTCAAATACATTCAAATGCTCCCTCCATAAAAATGCCGGTAGCGGTAAAGCTGCCGGTTATGTCATAGCTCCATCTCGTGTTTCTTTCTCTGTACTTCCTGTGGCTGCTCCCTCCGGCGCAGTGCGGTATCTACGGCGTTCTGCACCTGCCGCAGCCGTATGACTTCCTCCCGGAGCGGCTTGTGCTGCGGAGACAGTTCGGCATACTCTGTTTTTAACTGTGCGTATTCCTGTTTCCATGCTTTCAGGGCAATGGGTTTTCCGTCCAGTTTTTCTTTCAGAATACGGCGGGCAGCATAAAACAGCCGTAACTCCGCATCGTGGGATGTTTCAAATTTCTCCCTCTGTTTCTTAAACTTGATATTGTTCAATTCCGTATGAACAGGTTTTAGCCGCTGGTAATTCTCGCCCTCCCGTATCAATTCCTGCAATTCCTTTATCCGGGCAGATTTCTTTTTCATGGAGCCGCTTAATGCTTCAAATTCTTCACTGACAGAGGAAAGACGCTCCTGCAAATCCTCTAATGTGAGCAGCTTGTTTTCCGTCAGATAATTGACGGCTTCGGCAAACTGTTTTAAGTTTCCGGTTCTGGCTTTATTGCTCCATGCCCCTGCGTTGCGCTGGTTGTAATAAGCAATCAGCAGGTCGGCAAGGTTCGGTGTCTGCGGTTTGGAAAGTTCTTCTTTTACCTCTGCCATCCAGACAAACAGGGCTTTGATCTTCTTCCTCACATCCTGCATGAGCCGGTTGGTGGCTTTAATCCAGCGGTTCAGTTCCCCTTTCTCGGTGCGGATGCCCTTTGCTTCCATCTGCCGGACATTAGCTCCCTCGTGGACAGTAGGTATCAGGTCAAGCCCCTGCCGCACATAGGAACGGTGGTCGATACGCACATCCAGCCCTTTTTCCTCAAATTTTGTATTAACGGCAGCCGCCCACTGCTCCCGCCAGTGTTCCAGCGTTTCCGGCTCGTGCCAGTCTGTTGTATGGACAGCGTTAAACACATAATCGCCGTTTTTATCCCGGATTCGGTTTCCATCTTCATCAAGAAGATATTCCCGCCGCTGTTTTTGTCCCCATGTGCCATCCGGGTTCAAAGGGCGCATTGTTGTCATCACATGGAAGTGCGGGTTTGGGATACCGCCGTCCTCTTTCTCCGGGCTGTGAAAAGCGAGGTCAGCAATCATGCCTTTTGCCACAAACTGCTCCTGCACGAACTTCCTCGCCAGCTCCATGTTTTCTTCCAGCGTCAATTCATTCTGCATGGCAATATCAAAGGAATAGGCAAGCTGGGCTTTTGGATGTTTCTCGCAGCTTTCCACAGCATTCCAGAGGGTCGCCCGGTCAAGATATATTTCCGGCGCATGGGGCGGCAGCATGATTTCCGAAGCGATCACGCCGCCCTTTTTGGTGTAGTCGCTGACTTCTCCATAGTAGCTGCTGTAAAGGCGCTCCCCGGCTCGGTAGGCTGCGCTGGCAATGGCGCTCTGACCGGCGCTGCGCTTTATCTGTGCGATTGAAAAATGATAAAGTGCTATCCTTAGTCACCGCCTTTCTCCTGCCCGGAAATACGGGCGTGGTTCTCTGTGGCAGACCGTATGAAATGCTCCGCCTGCGGCAGATTCAAAATGCTTTCCATGAGGGAATAAAATTCCGTTTCGGTCAGCTCCTTTGTCTGTGGCGCAATGCTCTCAATAGCTGCCCCACGGGTAATCAGCCGGTGCGTCCTCTGTTTCCGGGAACCGCTTTCCAGATACGCCTGCCGGTTTTTCAAACGCTGCATTTTCCGTTTTTCCCGTTCCAGCAGGACAGTGGTTTTTTCATATTCCTGCTTTAACTGTTCCAAAGATTTTTCCATGTTCTCACATCCTTTGCTTATAAGATAAAGAAAGACCATCCGCAGACAGTCTGTGTGTCAGTGCTTCTATAAAACCCGATGAAAAGGGAAAAACGCAGAGCGGATTTCTCTTTTCGGCGCGTACACAGGGGATAGCCGCTTTAGCGGCGCAAGGGGGTGTAGCCACCTTGTCGGAGCGAAGCGAACGCAGACCTCGGACTGTTGATTTTATCAGCGGCAGAGGTAAGCTCCGCAGGACGCACGATACATGGTCTTTAGACTATGTATAGAAGTGCGCCCTTAGTTCCTAAGGGATTTTGCCGTTTCCGGCAGTCTTGTCCTTTTTCTTGGAACGCTTGGAAAGATACTTCGGGCAGTCAACCACAACCGCCCGGAAGCTCTGTTTACATTCGTGCTGGCATTTCCGGCACAGTTCGTTGTAAGTGATACGGCTGCGGTCATTTAAGAAGAAAGACCATTCCAACCGCCGCTTGTTACTCATTCTTGCCATAACCGGCTCCTTTCTCCGTTTCTATCTGATGTACGCAGATAGGCTGTTTTGATGTAGCGTCTCGGTATCATTTTTAAGGTTTTTTCCCTCTGTATGCCCCTTTGGAAAGTGCGGCAGTATTGCAGTCAGGGAATGATACCTCACGCTTATTTGTCGCTTCTCGGTACGGTTTCGGAGCCTTTTGCCATCCATTCAAAGAAAGCAATTTTGCTG
>NZ_QUHG01000023.1:2593-3887 GCF_003479505.1 Roseburia sp. AF15-21
TTTTGCCATCCATTCAAAGAAAGCAATTTTGCTGACCTTGATAAGCCTCCCCCTGCGGAACGCCGGAAAGCCGGGGGTGTGTACCAGCTCATAGGCGCTCGCTCTTGAAATTCCCATAATCCGCTGAATGTCCGCCACATCCAGAACCAGCGGTAAATCCTCGTAGCTGTTCAATCTCTTTTTATCGTTCATTCTGTTCCTCCCATAAATCAAATAGGTTAAAATGCTTCCTGTTGCCGTTCTCCCCCAAAGCCGTTTTCCTGCCCCATTCCTGCGGTGTTTCCCTGCATTGGTGCGCCGAATGCGTCACTTCTCCTGCCGGTCATATCCCTTTTGGACGGTCATTCACTTGTCAAGGTACTGTGTGGCACGAAATTACCAACTGCAATCATCATAGCGGACTATCCTTGACAAAACAATGCTTCTGCGATACCATGAGTGTAACGGATATAACTAAATTATATAATTACCATAAACAAAGGCAGGGGATAGGGATGGAGAATCAGTTTATACGGCATGAGCCATGTTTTGAGAGGATTTTGTTTGTCCTGACGCTGGACAGGAAGAAAATGAAAGAGCGGATTTTGATTGGGGAAGAACAGCAGATCCGCTTCCGTCTGAACGGGGGCCAAAACGCAGAGGTGCTTTGTGATATGACACGCCCACTGGGAACTTTTTTGATAAACTTTGAGCGTGACACGGACAGAGACTGGAACTTATACGGGCTTTCTCCGCTGCGGCAAGCTCTCCACTCCAACCGATGGAAACAGCCGGAGCTGGAGCAGGCGGCAAGCGAATTTCTTTGGGAGAAATATCTTAGCAACGACCCTCTGAAAATGTATGTGGCGTTCCGTATCTGGAACAGCTATCTGCTTGCCAGAGAACCTCGTGACCGTAACGCTGCCTGTGACCGCTTCATGGATAAAATGAGCAGCCTGACCGGGGTATTCCATAACGAAACCATGATCTTTGACAGAGAAACAGGAAAACCGAAACATTTTCAAACTGGCAGCCTTTATTTCAAAGGCGCACCGTCAGAAGATACCCGGCTTGACCTCTGGTTCCCGGACAACCGGCGCACAGAAGAATGTGTGTCTGCCTATGCGTCCCTCTACCCCTTGATTACCTATTATCTGAACAGGCTGAATGACTGGGGGCTTTGCTTCCGGCAGTGCAAGGTCTGCGGGAAATATTTTCTGGCAAAGAGCCAGCGGTATGAGCTGTGCAGCGACAAGTGCCGAAAAGTACAGGCGCTTCAAAACAAGCGGGAATTTGACGAGAGGGCAAGAGAAAA
>NZ_QUHG01000024.1:0-1269 GCF_003479505.1 Roseburia sp. AF15-21
ATTTTTATGGAGGGAGCATTTGAATGTATTTGAAGCGGTGAAACAGTCTGTTACCACCCGGCAGGCTGCTTCATTCTATGGAATCCGGGTGGGAAGAAACGGCATGGTCTGCTGTCCATTCCACAATGACCGCACGCCCAGCATGAAAGTGGACAGCCGCTTTTACTGCTTCGGCTGCGGGGCTTCCGGGGATGTGATCGACTTTGCCGCTTTGCTGCATGGATTGGGGAAACGGGAAGCTGCGGTCAGGCTTGCGGAGGACTTCGGCGTTTCCTATGAGAAATCCGGCAATGCGCCGCCAGATAGGAAGCGTCACAACAGGTCACAGTCTCGACAAAAATCAGCGGAGCAGAGATTTCAGGAAACGGAACGGTATTGTTTCCGGGTGCTATGCGATTATCTGCGCCTGCTGGAGCATTGGAAAACAGCATACGCCCCACAGCCGCAGGATGCCATCTGGCATCCTCTTTTTGTGGAAGCGTTGCAGAGGATAAGCTACACAGAATACCTTTTGGATATTTTGTTATACGGAGAAATAGAAGAAAAAGCGGCATTGATCGCCGCACAGGGAAAGGAGGTGCTGCGGCTTGAACAGCGAATTTCAGAGCTTGCCGCCGGAAACGCAGGAAGCGGTCAAAAGGACGATGGACACAATGGAACCGGCGCAAACACCAGCAGAAATCCGGGAAACATTAGAGGGGACGCAGAAAGGCGGCGTGAAGAACAGCATCCGAAACTGCCTGACGGTGTTCCAGCGTGACCCTCTGTTTCGCGGGGCGCTGCGCCTGAACCTTTTGACGGAGCAGATTGACATTGTGAAGCCGCTGGGCTGGGAGCGCACCAGTACCACGCTGACCGACATGGACATGAACTACCTGCTTTTGTATCTGGAAGAAAATTACGGGCTTACCAGCGAGAAAAAGGTGCAGAGCGCCATCAAGATTGTTGCCAATGAAAACCGCTACCATCCGGTCAGGGATTACCTGGACAGCCTGCAATGGGACGGCACAGAGCGCATCCGTTACGCCCTGCATCACTTTCTGGGAGCCGATACGGACGAATACACCTATGAAGCCTTGAAACTGTTCCTGATGGGAGCCATCCGGCGGGTATTCAGACCGGGGAGCAAGTTTGAGGTCATGCTCTGTCTGGTTGGTGGTCAGGGAGCCGGGAAATCTACCTTTTTCCGGCTGCTGGCAGGCAGGGACGAATGGTTTTCAGACGATTTGAAAAAGCTGGACGATGAAAATGTGTACCGCAAGCTGCAAG
>NZ_QUHG01000024.1:1279-3052 GCF_003479505.1 Roseburia sp. AF15-21
AAGCTGGACGATGAAAATGTGTACCGCAAGCTGCAAGGGCATTGGATTATCGAGATGTCGGAGATGATTGCCACAGCCAACGCCAAGAGTATTGAGGAAATCAAGTCATTCTTAAGCCGCCAGAAAGAAACCTACAAAGTGCCGTATGAGACACATCCGGCAGACCGGCTGCGGCAATGTGTATTTGGAGGGACGACCAACCGGCAGGACTTTTTGCCCCGTGACCGCACCGGCAACCGGCGCTTTCTCCCCGTGACGGTGTACCCGGAACGGGCGGAGGTTCACATACTGGACGATGAAGCGGCGGCGAGGGCGTATATCGAACAGATGTGGGCGGAAGCCATGACGGTTTATCGCAGTGGGAAGTATAAGCTGTCATTCAGCATGGAAATGAACCGATACCTGAACGCCCACCAGCAGGACTTTATGCAGGAAGACACACAGGCCGGCATGATCTACGCCTATTTGGAGGACTACACCGGCGACAGGGTATGCTCCAAGCAGCTTTATGAGGAAGCGCTGGGGAACTTAAATTCCCCGGCAGACTGGGAGACACGGGCAATCTGCGAGATTATGAATACCGGCATTGCGGGCGGCATCATACAGGGCTGGGTAGCCTACAAAAGCCCGAAGCGGTATAAGAAATACGGTTCTCAAAAAGGCTGGGAGCGTGTCAACCAAGCTCCGCCGGAGGGGGACGGTTTTCAGGAAATCACGGAAGAAGAAGCCCGGCAAATGGAACTGCCATTCTGAAAAGCCACCGGTTGACAGTTTGGTTGACGCTTCGGTTGACAGCCGGTTGACGGGGAAAAGCCTGATATTTGGGGCATTTCTCCCCTTTGTCAACCATGTCAACCAAGAAATTAAAGAAAAAGTAAAAAGTAATCATAGAGCGCCTATGGATTGTTTTCAAAGTCTTTTCTGCCGGTTGACACGGTTCGGTTGACATGGAGACAGTCTGCGGCTGTACACCTGCCTGACATTCCCTTGTCGGGCATATTTCATTTATGGAGGTAACTGCCTATGGCAAAAAACAAAAACGAGAGCAATAACAAAAACAGCGGCACCCTGCTTACCGAAAAAGACGGCACCCAGTATTTTGTCATGGGGAAAGTCCGTATCAAGGTATCGGAGCATTTCGCACAGGATGGGAAGCCGCTTGACAGCCTACTGGAAGATGTGATCCAGCACGCTGCCGCCGCTTCCTGAAAAAATACGGAATAACGACTGTCAATCAGCCCACGCTTATGATATACTTGTACCAGCGAGTATTGTATAAGCGTGGGTTGTTTCTTTTAGAAGGAGGATTTTTAACCGTGAAACAACCATACAATACAACGATTTATAACACTGCACTATATTTGAGATTGAGCCGTGACGATGAATTACAGGGGGAAAGCGGCAGTATCCAGACCCAGCGCATGATGCTTAGGCAGTATGCCGCAGAGCATGGGCTGACTGTTGTAGACGAGTACATTGACGACGGATGGAGCGGGACAAATTTCGAGCGTCCAAGTTTCCAAAGGATGATTGATGACATCGAGGACGGGAAAATCAACTGCGTTGTCACAAAGGACTTATCCCGTCTGGGAAGAAACTATATCCTGACCGGTCAGTACACGGAAATCTATTTCCCCAGCAAGGGAGTACGCTACATTGCCATCAATGACAATGTGGACACCATCAACGGAGAAAGCGAGCTTGCCCCATTCTTAAACATCCTGAATGAAATGCACGCCCGACAGACCAGCAAAAAGGTCAAGGCTGCCATGC
>NZ_QUHG01000025.1:0-2569 GCF_003479505.1 Roseburia sp. AF15-21
TTCAAGTTGAACAAAATCGCTGCGCGATGGCCTGCCAAGGCTGTGGCGCAGCTTTCTTTTTCTCAATAATAAAATAGGCAATGGCAATTCTTACCAGTATTTGATATTGTAAAGTTACCACACAAAACAATTCAATAAAGAAAGACACCACTGCCTATGAAAAGAATACCATTTGACCGCTTTTCTGACAAGCGGTTTTATTATGCTAATGCACCTCCATGTAAGCAGGGTTTTTCATTAACTACTGATTTTACATGGAGGATTTTATTATGTACGAAGAAATTTTTAATCAGATTCAATCTGCTGCGAATAAACGGAATCTCAAGGATTCCACGATTCATGCATACTGTACCAGTGTTGCTCATTTTTTGAACCACACAGCCAAGGATATAGATGCATTAACAACTGACGATGTTGATATATTCCTAACTGAAAAGAAACTTTCCGGGATTTCACCAGAAACATACAATCACTACCATTCAGGAATCCGCTTCTTTTACAAAAAAATATTGAAGAAGAATTGGGATGATGATGACATACCTCGTATGAAAAGGGACAGAAAGTTACCAACGGTGCTTACAAAAACAGAAATATCAGCTATTCTTGATGCTACGCCAAATCTGAAGCACAAAGCTATGATTGCTACTATGTATTCAGGCGGACTTCGTGTTTCAGAAGTCACACATCTTCATTATGATGATATTTCACGCACGAAAAAAACCATACACATCCGTGATGGGAAAAGTCGCTCTGATCGTTATACTTTGCTTGCAGACCGGACGCTCGAAATATTGACAGAATACTGGTTTCAATGTGGCAGACCAAGAGGGATTTTGTTCCCAAGTTCATGGACAGGGGATTATCTTACAAAAGATAGTGTCATTCAGTTTTTTCGTGAAAGTGCCAAAAGAGCAGGCATTCAGAAACACGTCTCCACGCATTGTTTACGTCACAGCTTTGCAAGTCATCTGTTTGAATCCGGCTGTGATGTAAAATATATTCAAGCGCTTCTGGGACATCGTGATCCAAAATCAACAGAGGTTTATCTGCATGTAAGCAATAAAACTCTGCTTGGAATCAGGAGTCCATTTGATGAGATGGGCGGTGAATGATTATGGAGAAATCATGTACGATACAAGATGTATTTGAACGGTTTTATCCTTCTTATGAAAAGAGGAATAGCCCTCCTGCTCATCATAGAAAAACAGCTTATCATATCATGAACTGTAAAACAGGCGCTTTTGGTGTAAACATCAGTGTTTGTGAGGACTGCGGATGTATCAGCATTCATAATAACTCCTGCAGAAGCAGATGCTGTCCCATGTGCCAGGAGTTTCCGAAAGAGAAATGGATTGATGCACAAAAAGAGAACGTACTTGATGCACCCTATTATCATGTAGTATTCACAGTTCCTGAGGAATTGAATTCCATCATTTACAGCAACCAGAAGCTGTTGTATGATGCACTGTATCGTGCTGCCTCAGCAACCTTGAATGAATTGGCAAAAGACGCAAAGTACCTGGGAGCTAATATAGGGTATATCTGCATTCTTCATACCTGGGGTTCTGCAATGAATTATCATCCTCATATTCATACCATTGTTCTTGGAGGTGGGCTTGATGATGAAAATAAATGGAAAGAAACAGGTGGAAAATTTTTTCTCCCATATGGTGTTATCTCGAAAGTGTTCCGTGGAAAATATCTGGATGAGTTAAAAAGCCTGTGGAATGATTCTAAGCTTAAATTTCATGGTACAGCAGAGAAATATCAGAACAGCTATCGTTTTAAAGAACTTCTTGATAAGTGTTATGAAAAGAACTGGGTCACTTACTGTAAAGAAACTTTCAATGGTGCACAGTCGGTTATCAATTATCTTGGAAAATATACCCACAGGATAGCAATCAGTAATCATCGAATCAAATCCATGACAGATACGACAGTTACATATGTAGTAAAAGACTATAAAAACGAAGGCTGCTGGAAAGAGAAAACAATTTCAGGAGAAGAATTCATCCGTCGATTCATGATGCATGTTCCTCCCAAACGATTTGTCAGAATCCGGCACTATGGTCTGCTATCATGTAGAAACAAGAGAAAAAAGATAACTCATTGCAGAAACCTGCTTGGATGTAAGAAATACATTTCTACATTAAAAAATCTAAATGCAGTAGAAATGATAAGGGTTTTATATCACATCGATGTATGCAAATGTTCTTCTTGTGGAGGGAATATGGTATCACCCCGCAAAGATAAATACAGTTCTTCTTTTCGTGCACATATGAGATGTTAAGATCTACAATTGCATAGAATAAATGACTTCCTCATAGGAGGTTTGTTTGTCATGCCTGAAATTGATTTCTTGAATAAAAAAACTTTTACCAAAACATCCGGTATGATAAACTTAAGGAAAAGAGCAACGATTGAATCCCCATAGCTATCGGCTAAAGGGACGCGACTTTGTTCACCAAGGTAAAATCGAAATTGATGTAAACGAAAGGGCAGTTTTTATCAGAACTCAAGGCTGCTTTTTCGTTTACACCAACTCCGATTGTTTCCTTAACAGTTTGTC
>NZ_QUHG01000026.1:0-1670 GCF_003479505.1 Roseburia sp. AF15-21
CAAAGAAATTCGCTTGCCGCCTGCTCCAGCTCCGGCTGTTTCCATCGGTTGGAGTGGAGGGCTTGCCGCAGCGGAGAAAGCCCATATAAGTTCCAGTCTCTGTCCGTGTCACGCTCAAAGTTTATCAAAAAAGTCCCCAGTGGGCGTGTCATATCACAAAGCACCTCTGCGTTTTGGCTCCCGTTCAGACGGAAGCGGATCTGCTGTTCTTCCCCAATCAAAATCCTCTCTTTCATTTTCTTCCTGTCCAGCGTCAGGACGAACAAAATCCTCTCAAAACATGGCTCATGCCGTATAAACTGATTCTCCATCCCTATCCCCTGCCTTTGTTTATGGTAATTATATAATTTAGTTATATCAGTTACACTCATGGTATCGCAGAAGTATTGTTTTGTCAAGGATAGTCCACTATGATGATTGCAGTTGGTAATTTCGTGCCACACAGCACCTTGACAAGTGAATGACCGTCCAAAAGGGATATGACCGGCAGGAGAAGTGACGCATCCGGCGCACCAATGCAGGGAAACACCGCAGGAATGGGGCAGGAAAACGGCTTTTGGGGAGAACGGCAGCAGGAAGCATTTTAACCTATTTGATTTATGGGAGGAACAGAATGAACGATAAAAAGAGATTGAACAGCTACGAGGATTTACCGCTGGTTCTGGATGTGGCGGACATCCAGCGGATTATGGGAATTTCAAGAGCGAGCGCCTATGAGCTGGTACACACCCCCGGCTTTCCGGCGTTCCGCAGGGGCAGGCTTATCAAGGTCAGCAAAATTGCTTTCTTTGAATGGATGGCAAAAGGCTCCGAAACCGTACCGAGAAGCGACAAATAAGCGTGAGGTATCATTCCCTGACTGCATACTGCCGCACTTTCCAAAGGGGCATACAGAGGGAAAAAACCTTAAAAATGATACCGAAACGCTACACCAAAACAGCCTGTCTGCGTACATCAGATAGAAACGGAGAAAGGAGCCGGTTATGGCAAGAATGAGCAACAAGCGGCGGCTGGAATGGTCTTTCTTCTTAAATGACCGCAGCCGTATCACTTACAACGAACTGTGCCGGAAATGCCAGCACCAATGTAAACAGAGCTTCCGGGCGGTTGTGGTTGACTGCCCGAAGTATCTTTCCAAGCGTTCCAAGAAAAAGGACAAGACTGCCGGAAACGGCAAAATCCCTTAGGAACTAAGGGCGCACTTCTATACATAGTCTAAAGACCATGTATCGTGCGTCCTGCGGAGCTTACCTCTGCCGCTGATAAAATCAGCAATCCGAGGTCTGCGTTCGCTTCGCTCCGACAAGGTGGCTACACCCCCTTGCGCCGCTAAAGCGGCTATCCCCTGTGTACCCGCCGAAAAGAGAAATCCGCTCTGCGGTTTTCCCTTTTCATCGGGTTTTATAGAAGCACTGACACACGGACTGTCTGCGGATGGTCTTTCTTTATCTTATAAGTAAAGGATGTGAGAACATGGAAAAATCTTTGGAACAGTTGAAGCAGGAATATGAAAAAACCACTGTCCTGCTGGAACGGGAAAAACGGAAAATGCAGCGTTTGAAAAACCGGCAGGCGTATCTGGAAAGCGGTTCCCGGAAACAGAGGACGCACCGGCTGATTACCCGTGGGGCAGCTATTGAGAGCATTGCGCCACAGACAAAGGAGCTGAC
>NZ_QUHG01000027.1:0-1540 GCF_003479505.1 Roseburia sp. AF15-21
TGATGTGACCCCAAAAAGTTAGACTTTTAAGCGTAGCAGTTTTATTGGCTGCTACGCTGTTTTTATGCAGCCAAGAGGCTAAGCCTGTATTGCACAGGACTCATCCATCCTAGTTTTTCTTTTATTCGTTGTTCGTTATAATACTTTATATATCGTTCTATTTCCGATTTCAATTCTTCATAGCTATAATAAACTACACCATAATAGATTTCTTGTTTTAATAGTCCGAAGAAATTTTCCATCACTGAATTATCGTGACAATTTCCCTTTCTAGACATACTCTGAAATATTCGTTCTCCTTTAAGGCGATATGAGTATGCTTTCATTTGATATGCCCATCCTTGATCCGAATGGAAGGTTCTTCGATAGGGACAATCAGATGTTACTTCTATTGCTTTTTCTAGAGCATCCATTACATTCTTGGTAGACGGGCGTTTATCAATACCAAAGCTTAGTATCTCTCCATTACACATATCCATAAATGTATCCAGATAAAGTTTGTGCATAGTCATATGTCCTTTAACATCAACTTCATAGTATTTAAACTCTGTTGTATCTGTGGTGATCTTCTGATGAGGTATATGTGTGTTAAAGCGTCTGCGAATTCTATTAGGCGCAACAGTTCCAACTTTTCCTTTGTATGAACTATATTTCCTACTCCTGCGTGTAAATGAGGTTACCTGTAATCCGAGTTTTTGCATGATTCGCTGAACTTTCTTTTTATTGATAACATATCCCTGATTGCGAAGTTCTCCTAGCATACGACGATATCCGTAATCCTTGTGAAGTTCTCTAATTTCAAGGATTTTTTCTTCGATTTCCTTATCAGGATTTTCTCTATCAAATCTTTTTTGCCAATACATATATGTTGCTTTAGGCATTCCTGTATATGAGAGAAGATATTTTAGTTTGAACTGTCTTCGGAGGCTGCTGATGATTCGCGCCGTTCTCTCATTTTTGCTTCGTCCTCTAAACGCAGTCTCCTCAGTTCTTTTAAAAAGGCATTCTCTATCCTTAACTTAAGAAGTTCATCCTCTAGTTCCTTTACATGTTCTACACTTGTATCAACAGGAGATTCTACAAGTGGTTTGTTTTGTGTATTGTTATCTGGTTTATCCAATATTTTCTTTCGACCTTTCTTACGTGGCCTCAACGCATCAGGTCCAGCTGCTCGAAAGCGATTAACCCAATCAACTATCATAGACGGGTTAGTAATTCCTTCTTGCAGAGCTAAATCTTGATATGAGATTTCACTTGATAAATATAACTCTACAACAAAAAGTTTCTTTTCGAAAGAATATTTTACTTGTTGACGTGAACGTTTTAACCCATCATCTCCAAAAGACTTATAATTATCCACCCATAACTTAACTTTACTATGAGAAGGAACGCCGTATTGCTCGGCGAGATATTTATAACCGCCTTCTCCATTCAGATAAGCATTTACAACTTTCTTTTTAAATTCATAACTATATTTAGACATAAAAATACCGACCTCCAATCGTTAGATTTTTTGGTCTAACTTTTAGGGGTCGGTACA
>NZ_QUHG01000028.1:0-1465 GCF_003479505.1 Roseburia sp. AF15-21
TGATATGTACCCAGAATCCTGGACACATATTTATGAACTAGGCTGAACACATGGATGCTATCCTGTATTGTACAGGCGGCATCCATTTTGTTTTTGCCTGAATTCTTTTGTTATTATAATAATCTATATATTCTTCAACCGCTTGTGAAAATTCTTCGAAAGAAGAATAGTTTTTTTCATAGCCATAATACATTTCATTTTTTAATCGTCCAAAGAACGTCTCTATAATACAATTATCATAACAATTACCTTTTCGTGACATGGATTGTATAATGCCATGTTCCTGTAAAGCATTTCTAAAATAAGCATGTTGATACTGCCAGCCTTGATCTGAATGAAATATCAATCCTTCAACTGAAGGAAATTTTTCAAATGCTTTATTCAGCATTCTTTTTATCTGTTCAAGATTAGGACTCATGGATAAATCATATGAGATGATTTCATTTGTATTCATATCTAGCACTGGAGAAATATAACACTTTCCCCATGAGAAATTGAACTGTGATACATCTGTGGTCCATTTTTGTAAAGGCAAAGTTGTACTGAAATCCCTGTCTATTATGTTGTCAGCAATCTTACCAACTTCACCCTTATAAGAATGATATTTCTCCTTTGGTCTTTTTCCGGCTAGACCTGCTTCATGCATAAGACGCTGAACTCTTTTATGGTTCACCTGATACCCGCGATTAATAAGTTCCTGGTGAACCCGTCTTACACCATATCTGCGCTTGTTCTCAACAAAAACACTTTTTATTTCTTCTAGTATTTCTTGATTGCGTTCGGCAATAACATCGTTTCTGCTAATCTCAAAATAGTAAGTAGATCTAGCCATGTGCATTGCTTTAAGGAGATATTTTAATTGGTATCCGTTTTCTCTGAGTTTTTTGATGATTGCTGCTTTTTCGCCTTGAGTTGCGCAGCCCATTTTTCTTGCCTCAAGGCGATCCGTTTTTTTATTACTTCATTCTCAGCTTTGATATATTCGTTTTCAGCTCTCAAGCGTATCAGTTCTTCTCGTTCTGATTCTGTTAAAGGTAATGGATTTGTTGACTTCTTCATTCTTGATTCCTTTGTTGGACGTCCTTTTTTACTTTCTACTAATCCATTATATCCTTGTGATTTATATTTGTATACCCATTGATAAAGCATTCCTGAGTTAATACCTGCTTCTATGGCAACTTTCCTCCTTGGTATGCCTGCAATAACTTTTAAAACCAGTTCAAGTTTTTCTTCCGGTGTCCACACTTTATTGAACACCTTATGTTTTAAAACTTCTGGACCATGTAAATCAACCAATCCAGACCATTCTCGTATATGTCTTTTGAGAGTATCTGGATTCGCACCCTCTGGGATATCTGGATACGAACCTGAATGATACAATTCAACACACATCAGTTTAAACTCATAACTATAACGCATAAAAACACCCTCCTTACTGGTTGTCCAGTAAAGAGGGTACATATCA
>NZ_QUHG01000029.1:0-282 GCF_003479505.1 Roseburia sp. AF15-21
ATATTTTACCTTTTCTGCACCAAGTACGATTTTTTTGCACGAAGTAAGACTTTTTATGAATTGAGGAATAACTCAGCAATAAATTTATTTCCATCACTTTTCAATATTAAATTTCCATCATATTTTTTTACACTGCTCTGAACATTCAGCAGTCCTATTCCACCGCCTTTTCCTTTCGCTGATACCGGAAAACCATTTTTCCACTTTACCTCCCCGCAGTTATTTTCGATGCTGGCAGCTATCATTTTATGGTATGAGCCAATCTTAATCGAAATATATTTC
>NZ_QUHG01000029.1:336-694 GCF_003479505.1 Roseburia sp. AF15-21
GCCTCAATCGCATTATCTAATAAATTTCCAAAAATAGTTGTAATGTCGATTGGTGCAAGGAAATTCAGATTCACATTATCCACCTTTATGGTTACTGAAATACCTTTTTCCCTCATAACGGATTCTTTATCGGTAAGAAGAATGTTCAAGATCGGATTTTCTGTGTATTGAACCGGAATGAGTGGCTTTAACAGTTCTCTGATTTCCGCTGCATATTCTCCTGCCGTATTCCCCTGCTCTGCACCATATAATCCTTCGATTGCTTTAATATGCTTATTTACATCATGTAATATGTGGACGGTTTGATCATATTTTTTTGTCTGCGTCAAATAGTATTCGTATTGTACCTTTGCCTGTT